>JAKSCH010000347.1 GCA_022360695.1 Gemmatimonadota bacterium | reverse complement strand
GCAGTCCATCTCGCGGCTGTAGTACCACACCGATGCGACCCGCGGGACGACGTTCGGTTGATCGCCGCCGTCCGTGATGATGTAGTGCGACCGCTGATTCGGATGGAGGTGCTCGCGGCGGAAGTTCCAGCCCACGTTCATGAGCTCGACCGCGTCGAGCGAGCTCCTCGCCCGCCACGGGGATCCGGCGCTATGCGCGGCCTCGCCCGCGAAGCTGAACTCGACCGACACGAGCCCGGTCCCGTTCGCCTGCCCCCAGCTCACGCCGAGGTTGGTGCCGACGTGCGTGAAGATCACCGCGTCGATGTCCTCGAAGTAGCCGTCCCGGACGAACCACGCCTTGCTCGCGAGCTGCTCCTCCGCGACCCCGGGCCAGAGGACGAGCGTGCCCTCGATGCCCTGCTCCTGCATCACGCTCTGGAGCGCCAGCGCCGCCGTCACGTTGACCGCTTGCCCCGAGTTGTGGCCTTCGCCGTGCCCCGGTGCGCCGGGCACGAGGGGGTCGTGCCACGCGACGCCCGGCTTCTGGTTCGCCTTCGGAATCCCATCGATGTCGCTTCCGAGCGCGATGACCGGAGAGCCCGAACCCCAGCGGGCGAACCACGCGGTCGGGATTCCCGACACGTCCCGTTCGATCTCGAACCCGTGCTCCTCGAGGATACCCGTGATGTAGGCGGACGTCTCGAACTCCTGCTGCCCCAGCTCGGAGAAGGAGAAGATCTTGTCGACCATCACCTGCGTGAGCTTCTCCATCTCCGCCACGCGCGCCTCGACATCGTCGAACGCGCTTTGCGCGTGGCCGACCTGCGGCGCCGCGAGGATCGTGACGAGTGCAACGAGTTTCGAGCGTCGCATGACCGTGCCTCTCCAGGGGGAACTCGATAGCGGGGGAGACCATCCATAGAGCGAACCCGCCTACGATCGCAACCCGGAGTCGTTTCCACCCGGCGGCGCTCCGAGCACCCTTTGGGTTGACATTCTACCCAAAGAAAGGTACTTGGGTAGCATGTCTACCCGAGAGAAGGATTCCGACCGGATCACGCTGCTCCAGGGGACGCTGGATGTGCTCATCCTCCGGATGCTCCTCGGCGGGCCGAACCACGGACAAGGCATCGCCCGCGCGATCCAGCAGCAATCCGGCGAGGTGCTCCTCGTCGATCACGGCTCGCTCTATCCGGCGCTACAGCGACTCGAGCGACGCAAGTGGATCCGGGCGGAATGGGGCGTCAGCAGCAACAATCGGCGGGCGCGCTTCTACGAGCTGACGGAGACCGGGCGCGCCCAGCTGGTTCGCAAGACGAACGAATGGCAGCGGTTGGTCGAAGCGATGGGTCGGGTGCTCGCCCCCGAGGGAGGCCGGTCGTGACCCCACGCGACCGCGGCTATGCGGACTTCGACGAAGAGATTCGGGCGCACATCGAGCTCGAGGCGGATCGGCTCGTCGAGCGAGGGCTGGGGCGAGAAGAGGCGCTCGCGGCCGCCCGTGCGTCGTTCGGGAGCATGGTGAAGAGCCGAAAGCGGTTCGAAGCCTCCGAGCGATGGGGCTGGCTCGACCGCTGGGGGGCCGGGGCGCGGGGCGATGGAGCGGCCGTCGTGAGCCGCGAAGCGTGGTGGCGTCGTCTCTGGGATGGTGCGAGCGCCGACATCGCCCTCGGGCTGCGGGCGCTGCGGAGGGATCGCTCGCTCGTCCTGTTCGTCACGTTGGTGATGGGGCTCGGCATCGGCGCCAGCGCGACGGTGTTCAGCACGGTCCAGGCGGTGTTGCTCCGACCGCCGCCGTTCGAGGACCCGAATCGACTGGTCTTCCTCTTCAACGGCGAGCGTGGCGGTGGCGAGCGGCTCTCCCAGATCAGCGTGCAGATTGCGCATCTACAGGACCTTCGCCGCGAGGGACGGGCGTTCGAAGACGTCGCCGGTCTCTATCTGTTCGACCGGCCCGGCTCGCAGACGTTGACGGGCGACGGCGAGCCCGAGCGGCTCACCCGTCTCCGCGTCACGCAGAACTTCTTCCCGCTGCTCGGGGTGCGACCGGTCGTGGGTCGGACGTTCGATCCCTCCGAGGCGGTGGACGGCGGACCGAACGTCGTCATGCTCAGCCACGCGTTGTGGCGGTCGCGGTTTGGCGCGGATCCGGATGTCGTGGGTCGCGCCATCACGATCGACGACCGACCGGCGACGGTGATCGGAGTGCTCCCCGCATCCTTCCGGTTCGCCACGATCCTGGCGCCCACGGCGGACATCGACTTCGTGGTGCCGTTGCCGCTCAACGAGCGAATGAACCGACAGGGCAACACGCTCGCGCTGATCGGCCGTCTCCGCCCCGACGCCACCGTGGAGACCGCGCAGGCCGAGGCGAGCTTGATCGCGAGTCGAGCCCCGGCCGACGGCCGCAACTCGTTCGACCCGTTGGTCCGCCCGCTCCACGAGCAGATCTCCGACGCGTCTCGCGACTCGACCCTGCTTCTGGCGGCCGCGGTCGGTCTGGTGATGCTCATCGTGTGCGCGAACCTCTCGAACCTCCTCTTGTCCAGAGGAGCAGCCCGGGAACGCGAGCTCGCCATCCGGGCCGCGGCGGGGGCCAGCCGACCGCGACTGATACGACAGATGCTGAGCGAGAGCCTCGCGCTCGCACTCTGCGGCGGGGTCGTGGGTCTTTCGCTCGCGTTCCTCGGCGCACGGTATCTCGCCAACCTCGATGCGAACATCCCGATGCTGGCGTACGCGCGCGTCGACGTCGTGGTGCTCGCGTTCACGGTCGGGGCGACCGTGCTCACGGGCGTGGTCGTGGGCGTGCTCCCCGCCGTGCGACTGTCGGGTCTCTCCCCCGAGGGTGTGCTCCGCGAGGGCAGCCGGGGGTCATCCGGAGGACGACGACGGCGCTGGCTCCGAAAGACGCTCGTCGTATCCGAAGTCGCGCTGGCGTGTCTTGCGCTCTTCCTCCCGCCAGGGAAGCAGGTTAATGCGTGGCATCTTAGTCGAAACTCCTCAATGCGAGCCCGCAGGCGGTGAGCAGTGCCGTGGCGTCCTT
>JAKSCH010000447.1 GCA_022360695.1 Gemmatimonadota bacterium | reverse complement strand
GCGGAGGGCACGCGGGCGGACGAGACGACGCAGGGCGCCCGTCAGCGTCGCTTCACGGGTGGGGAGGTGGATTCCCCGTCGCGGAACCTCGCTCGCTTCGTGGATCGGCTCGTCGATGGGTACATACCGAATCTCGACATGATGGTGGTCTACCGACTCGACCGGTTCGGGCGCGGCGGGCACCATCGACCGTTCAACGATGTGGGCTTCCCCGGCGTGCGGATCATGGAGGCCAACGAGGACTACCGGCGCCAGCATCAGAACATCCGGGTCGAGGATGGGGTCGAGTACGGCGACGTGATCGACGAGGTCGAGTTCGACTTCGCGGCCAAGATGACGGCGGTCAACGCCATCTCGCTCGCCGCGATGGCGTGGGCGCCGGCGCCGCCGCGCAACGTCGAGGTCCAGGGGGCCGTCCGTCCCTCGACGACGCTCTCGTGGGCTCCGGTGCCGGCGGATCGGGCCCCCGACCTCGCGGGGTACAAGGTGTACTGGCGGCTGACCGACGCCCCGCAGTGGCAGTGGAGCGTCTTCGTCGGCGATGTCACCGAGCATACGCTCGAGAACATCGTGATCGACAACTACCTGTTCGGGGT
This sequence comes from Gemmatimonadota bacterium, assembly GCA_022360695.1. Lineage (GTDB taxonomy): Bacteria > Gemmatimonadota > Gemmatimonadetes > Palauibacterales > Palauibacteraceae > Palauibacter. The sequence continues at coordinate 9,070 of JAKSCH010000447.1, read as the reverse complement.
CGCGAGCGTCTCGGAAGACGGGTACGAGAGCCCGGTCGTGTTCCCGTGGCCGATCGGCGCCTTCGAGCCGCTCGAATGGCTCGAGCGCGAGCCCTGAGCCGCGGCGCGACGGCGGCCACACCTCGTAGGGGTCCGCCCGGCTACGGGCTGAGGTCGACGCTAGACGCGTCGCAGCGCCCAGCGGAACAGGGCGATGCAGAACGCGATCGCGATCGCGATCCAGATTGTTCCCCAGGCCAGCGTCGGGATGCCGGTGATCTCGGCCAGCATCCGCGCATCGGACAACAGCTCGGGCCGGTCGAGCACGTCGCTCTTGATGTCGAGCACGGCGTAGAGGCAACTCGTGAGGCCGAGCGTCGTCAGCACGAGTCGGTTCCCGACCTGACCGGCGCGGCGGGACACGACGATCAGCGCGGCCGCGAACGCGAGCCCGAACGCGGCCGCGAAGGGCTGCCGGACGTAGAGAAGCGTTGCGCCTCCCACCACAGCGGCGATCCCGGCGGTGACCCAGGCGCCTCGCGCCGTGAACCGCTCGGCGCTCCAGATCATCGCGCCGCCCCAGAGGAGGCTCCCCAGGTAACCGGCGGAGAGCGTCAGGAACTCGCTGCCACCGGGGCACCGGCACACGCCCCCCTCCCTCGGGGTCACGTCGATCCCCAGGATCTGCCCGCCGGTGGCGAGCGCCGCGATCCCGTGGCTGATCTCGTGGAGCAGGACCACGAAGAGCTTGATGGGATACACGACCGGCGTGCTCCACAGGAGCCAGATCGCCGCGAAGTAGACGCCGAACCCCGCCAGGAACCGGAGCTGTCGTTTGGCTCGATCGTTCATCGCCGAGTAGTACGATGCGAGACCCGGGTTTGTGCCGATCGAGCGCGCCACGGGTCCGATCCACCGGCGGCGGACGACCGAGACCGGTACGCGCCCCGCGTCAGAGGAGCAGCCAGAGCGCGACGAGCGTGATCGCCACGCCGGCCAGCGCGAACACCGGAAGCTCGCGGTCGAACCAGCCGCGACAGGCTGCGAAGATGAGCGAGAACAACCCGAGGGTCCCATAGACCGGCGGCAAGACCTCCGACCACTCCGCCCGCTCGTTGAGCCCGAGCACGGCCAACCCCGAGGCGAGCGTGGCGACGAACAGCGAGCGCTCGTCGACCAGCGGTGGTCGAGGCCAGAACGTGGCGGGCAGCCGTCCGCTCAGCGCCAGCGGAGCCAACGCGACGGCCTCGATGGCGAGCGTGACCTTCCACAAGCTTTGCGCCCGACCCGGGGCGACGAAGGCATCGCTGAGCCCGGCAAAGGCGATCGAGGTCAACGAGACGGCGCCCATGAGGTAGAGTCCGTACGCGATGATGCGTCCCGAGATGCGCGCCGCGTGATACGTGCCCGGTGCGTCGCGCCGGAGACGCAGCGCGGGCACCAGCTCCGCCGGCCACCTGCGGACCGCCCGGGGCGGCCACCTCCCACCTTGTGCCGCCGCGAGCAGCTCGGCGGCGCGTGCCGTGATCTCGCCCGCTTCGCGCGAGTCCAGCTCCCCCCGCCCGACCGCCGCCTCGAGATCCTCTTCGTCGAGCAGTCGAGCCGTGCCGCCGGCGGGCACCCAGATGTCGAGGTACAAGTCCTCGACCACCCACGCGTCGACCCCGAAGATCGGCGGCCGGATCATGTTGACGTAGTACCCCTCGAAGACGCCCCGGCGGTGGTAGAAGGCGCCGATCTCGTACGACTCTCCCGGGAAGAGATACCACACGAGCAGCGCGCCCGGCCGGAGCGTGGTCGACGGATCGATCGGCCTGGGCCGGAAGCCGGGGCCCAGGACCTGGAGCGTGATCTTGAGATCCTCGTCGTCGGCGAGGACCTCCTGGGAGAAGCGCTCCGTCTGCGTGCCGCGTCGGACCTCGACCTCGATGAGGCGCGCGTCCTCCGGGATCCGCCGCGCCGCGCGGAGGCCTTTGCGTCCGGCCCCCAACAGATCGAAGCGCATTACGACGTGAACGTCGCTCCGCTCTCGACGAGCTCGAGCAAGGCCGGCGCCGCGGCGAACCGCTCCCCGTGCTTCTCCTCGAGCTCCGCAAGGCGATCTCGTATCTCGGCCGGGCCCCGCGTGTCCGCCCACCGCAGGAGCCCGCCCCGGAACGGCGGGAAGCCCGTCCCGAGCACCATGGCGAGATCGACGTCGCCCGGACTCGCGACGACATCTTCGGCCAGGGCGTGCATCGCTTCGTTGACGAGAAGCAGGAGCGTGCGATCGAGAATCTCGGTCTCGCCGACCGCGCCGCGGGATCCGCCGAGCGTCCGCTCCACCTCGCGGTCCACCCCCCTCTCCTTCCCACCGGCGTACGAATAGAAGCCGCGACCGTTCTTCTTGCCGAGCCGACCCTCACCCTGGAGCAACCCGACGACGGGAGCCGGCCGCATGCGCGACCCGAACGCTCGCTCCATCTCCTTCGCGACGTGCTCCGCGACGTCGAACCCGACCTCGTCGAGGAGACGACACGGGCCCATGGGCATCCCGAAGCTGGTGAGCGCCTGATCGACCTCGGCCACGCCGGCACCATCCTCGAGGAGGAAGCCGGCCTCGTTGAGATACGGCGCCAGCAGTCGGTTCACGAGAAACCCGGGTCGGTCCGCGACCAGCACCGGCGTCTTTCCGAGCGCGCCTACGAATCGAAACGCGGTCGCGAGCGCCGCGTCCGAGGAGCGCTCGGTTCGGATGACTTCGATGAGCGGCATCCTGTGGACGGGGTTGAAGAAGTGGAGACCCACCACGTTGGCGGGTCGCCCGGCGGCATCCGCGAGCTCGCGCACCGAGAGCGACGACGTGTTCGTCGCGAAGACGGCGTGCTCCGGGAGCTCGCCTTCCGCTTCCCTCAACACGCTCTGCTTGACCGGCATCCGCTCGACGACCGCTTCGACGACCAGGTCCACGTCGTCGAACTTCTCGTAGGTCAGCGTGCCGTGGATGAGCGCGAACTTGAGCCCGACCTCGTCCGCCGCGAACACGCCGCGCGCGCCCGCCTTCTGGAGCAAGTCGTTGGCGTGACGAAGTCCCGTGTCCAGCGCGTCTCGATCGATGTCCTTGAGCACCACCGGGATGTCGTGCGCCGCGATCAGCTCGGCGATCCCGCCCCCCATCACCCCCGCCCCGAGCACCGCGGCCTTCTCCACGTCGCGACCCGACGCGAGCACGGTCGCGTCCAGCGCCTTGCGGGCGTCCTGACTCAGCAGGAACAGCCGGACGAGGTTCTTCGAGACCTCCGTCTCGGCCATGCGGCCGAGCGCCTGCGCTTCGAGCGCGAGCGCATCATCGATCTGTAGGTCGATCGTACGCTCGACCACCGAGATCGCCTCGAGCGCCGCGGGGTATCGCCCCCTGGACTCCCGCATCACCCGTTTTCGAGCGCCGCCGAACAGCAGTCGCCGTCCGGGACCCGTGTCTTCGAGCAGACGATCGCGGAGCGAGGGCCGTCGCTCGCGCCGCTCGGACTGGCCGAGCACGACGGCCATGGCGAACGCGCACACGTCCTTCTCGAACGAATCGACGCGCAGCACGCGATCCACGAGACCCCACCGCGCGGCGCGGGACGCCGCGATCGATGTCCCGGTCAGGATCATCCGTAGGGCTCGCTGGATCCCGATGAGCCGAGGGAGTCGTACGGAGCCGCCGAACCCGGGGATGATCCCGAGCCGAATCTCGGGCAGCCCGATCTTCGTGCTCGACCGATCGGAAGCCAGCCGCCAGTCGCAGCTCAACGCGAGCTCGGTGCCCCCGCCCAGACAGGTCCCGTCGATCGCGGCGATCGTCGGCACCGTCAGGCGATCGAGACGTCGGAAGATGCGCTGCCCTTCGGCGGCCTTGGCGCGGCCGTCCTCCGCGTCCAGGACGCCATCGATCTCGCGAACGTCCGCGCCCGCGATGAACGTCCCCTCTTTGCCGCTGCGAACGACCACGGCCACGGGGTGCCCCGTGGCGATTCTCGATTCGAGCTCGGACAAGCGTCGATCGAGCAACGTCAGCACTTCGGTCGTGAGCAGATTGACCTTCGAGCCCGGCAGATCGAAGGTGAGCCAAGCGATCTTGTCGGAGTCGATCTCGAGCGTGATCGGAGGGGTGTCGGTCATCGGCTACCGTGGACAAAGCGGCCGGTCGCCCCGTAAGGGTGACCGGCCCGCGTTCGGCCGACGTCTCGGACGTCGGCGTTTCCTTCCGTTTTTCGACCGACCTGGGCGCGGCTCAGAACGCGAGTCGACGCTCCGCGTTCCCTGGCTCTAGCCGCAGCGTGTCGGCCGCCCCGTCCGTCATGAGGTTCCAGTAGAGCTCGCCGGATGGGACGCGCACGCGCGAGTGGATCCACCACGGACCCCCGGACAGGGTCTGCGTCACGTACCCGGTGGCGTCCGTCGTGTCGTACACGATCTGCCGACCCAACCCCTCGAGGAGATCGGTCTCGATGTCGTTGTAGTCCGCGAACGCGACATCTTCCCAAGACTCGATCACGGCACGGACGGAGTCGAGCCGCTCCTGGGTCGTCTGCTGGAGCGCGGTGAACGCGTCGAACGTGTTCTGTCTCCGGTTGTTGAGCGACCGCTCTCGACCTTCCATCGCCCCGAAGCCGTCGAACAGCTCACGGTATTCGCGGCTTCGCGCATCGAGCGACTGTAGCTGGTCGGAGATCCCGCGGAGGCTGTCACGAACCTCGTTCCAGGAGGCCTCGGCGTCGCGCCAGGCCGCCTGGAGAACCTGCACGCTGTCCGCCGCAGCTCGCAGGTCGGCCGGGACCTGGGGCTCGGGCGTCGACGACTGGGCGGCGATCGCCTGGAACAACGAATCGCGGTCGAACGGGAGAAACTGGACTTCGTGGTCCGAGACCGGCTGCGGAGCTTCGGCTCCGTCCATCAGGACCTGCACGGTCGTCGTGTTACCGCACGCCGTGAGAAACGGGGTGACTGCCAGGAACGAGATCGCGAGACGCGACTTCTGCATCGATCGGGCTCCGGTTCGAATCCAACGAGAGTGCGCCCCCGCGATTCTTGCGCGGATGCGCCCCGCAGCCACTGGGCGGCGGGTCGTAATGGGCGTCGAGAATGTAAGGAGGATGGGCTACCGACGGTAGCTGTCGTCGAGGAAGTAATTGTAGGGGTTCACGGGCCGATCATCGATCCGAATCTCGTAATGCAGGTTCGGACCGGTGGTGAGTCCGCTTCGCCCCACGTCGCCCAACTGCTCGCCCCGCGATACTCGCTGCCCCACGCGGACGCTCACCCGGCCGAGGTGCGCGTAGCGGCTCTCGTACCCGTCGCCGTGGTCGATCACCACCATCTTGCCGTAGCCCGCTCTGGAAGCCGCGAACGTCACGCGTCCGGCGCCGGCCGCCACGACCGGCGTACCGAGATTCGCTGAGATATCCACGCCGGGGTGAGGTCTACGGTACCCCAGCAGCGGGTGAAGCCGGTTGTAGCTGAACCCGGAGGAAAGCCAGGAATCCTCGCTCGCCACCGGCCAGATCGAGGGTATGCGCTGGAACTGCTCGCGACGGTTCTCGACCGAATCGGCCGCTTCGGCCATGCTCGACTCGAGGAGCTCGGCGCGGCGCAGGAGCTGTTCGAGCTCCACGGTCACGTCGCCGGCCACCTGCGCCAGACGGGGCTGGCGCTCGTATAGGTCCTGGGGCGTCGGGTCCGCACCGCCCGGTCCTCCGACACCCACCGAATACACGTCCGGATCGAGCAGCGGCAGCCCGGCCACGACTCGAAAGCGCTGCTCGCGAGCGGAGAGATCGTCGAGGGCCTGGTTGAGACGGCCGCTCCGACGCTCCATCGATTCGAGGCTGGCGATCAGCGCGCGGTTCTCGAGACGGTAGCGTTCCAGCTCTTCGACGGCATCGCTACGACCCAGCATCCCCACGAACAACGCCGAGGTCAGCCCGAACAGCCCGCCGACGCCGCACACCACGAGACGCATGGTGCGCTTGCGGACCCGGTAGCTCTGCGAGCGACCGCTGCCCTCGGGGAGGATCTGGATGGTCCAGTAGGATGGGTTCGTCAATCTGCCAACCGAAAGTCGGCGCGGGCGCATGGACGAACGCGTCGCGTTCGTGACGCCTCCCACGCCATAACGCCAGGTTGCCGTACAAAAACGCCGGATCGCCGACGGGACCAGCCGACCGATCCGGGAATCGGGTGCTTTTTGTACGCGGTATTTTGCCGTCACCAGACTACCCTGACCCCGCGATGGGTGTCAACCGTCGGCATTCGCGCCCGGCGCCCGGGCATCCTTGCCATAACGACAGGTCGCGTTTCCACCGTGCTCCGGGAAGATGGCGGGGTCGAGCCGGGCAAAATTCCCGACCACCCCTCCGGTTCGTTTGGCACGGTGCGAGACGGCAAGCCGCGCGCCACCGACGCGGTTCGAGACGAACGGGTGCGGCACCCGGCGGGTGGCGCGTTAACGGATCTCGTCGGATCGACGTCACCGACTCGAGCGCAGGATTCACTTGTTCGAGCGGCGCGGCCGCAGGAAGTGGGACACGATGTACGAGAAGAACTGGATGGGGATGGCCTTGGCGGCTCTCTTCGCGTTCACGACGGCGTGTCAGGACGATCACGTCGGCCCGATCGCGGCCTCGCAGGATCTCAGTCTCCAGGAAGCCGCCGACCTGGGCGTGCTGATGGTGGACAACGTCGACGGCATCCTCGACGCGGAGGCGGCGGCCCATCCGTCCGTCGTCGCGGCGGAGCAGGTGTCGGCGATGGTGTCGTCCTCGGCCGTGCCGGTCACCACGACGTTCTCGTTCACGCGAGAGCGCGCGTGTCGAGAGGGCGGCATGGTGGTCGCGACGGGTAGCGGGACGCACGTCGCCGACCGCGAGACGGGTGAAGTCACCCTCGACTATTCGGGCAGCAAGACGGTCACGGACTGCGCGCGCGTCCGCGGCGACGTCGTGGTCACGATCGACGGCTCGGGCACCTTCGAGGGTCATAGACACAGGATCGACGGACAGTTCGAAGGTCTTCAGACGCACGACGCGGCCGGATCGTTCTCTTGGGTCACGAGCGACGGACGCGAAGGCGAGTGCAGCTACGAGCTGAGCGCGGCCTGGGATCCGGAGACGGCCACGAAGACGATCTCGGGGTTCGTGTGCGACAAGAAGATCGACCGCACCGTCACGCGCGACGGGTCGGCCGGCAACGACGACGGTGACGACGACTAGGGTGACCGCCGCGCGGGTGTCGGAGCGACGCCCCTGTCCCGACCGAGCCGCACGAGGGTCGGCCCATCGCGGGTCGACCCTGGTTGGCTCTAGGTCTCCTCCGGTCGGGGAAAGAGAACCGCCCCGGGCCGCACCGCCTCCAACGTCCTCATCGACGTCTCGAGCTCGTCGAACGCCGGGGGCTCCCCGTCACCGCCCAGCGCGCGCCACATGTCGGCGGCCTTGGTCGGCATGAAGGGCGTGAGCATCGCCGTCGTGGTACCGATCGCTCCGATGAGCTGCCCCAGCGTCGCATCGAGGACCGCCGGATCGGCGCCTTCGCGCTCCGCCTTGGCGAGCGCCCACGGCTTCATTTCGTCCACGAACGCGTTCGAAGCGGCGATGAGGTCGAACGCGGCCGCCAGACCCCGGTGGAGCAGATACGCGTCCATGGCGTCGCGATACCCCTCGAGGGCTCGCGCGGCCCGTTCGGCCAGCGGACCCGCTGCGGAGCCGTCCGCGGGCGCTTCCCGATACTTGGCCACCATGGACACCACGCGATTGACCAGGTTGCCGAGATCGTTGGCCAGATCGGTGGTATAGCGTCGATCGAACTGCTCGATGAAGTCGTTCACTGACGCGTAGTCGCGATCGCCGTCCCACGGCACTTCGCGCGTGAGGAAATAGCGGAGCGCGTCGGGACCGTGACGAGCGACGAGCTCCAGCAGGTCGAGCTCGGTGCCACCCGACTTCGAGAGCTTGGCGCCGCCGATGTTCAGGAAGCCGTGCCCCCACACCGTGGCGGGCAGCTCGATCCCCGCGGCCATCAACATCGCGGGCCAGTACACGCAGTGGAACCGCGTGATGTCCTTCCCGATGATGTGGAGATCCGCCGGCCAGCGCCCATCGAACGCCGGGTCGTCGGGATATCCGACGGCCGTGATGTAGTTCGACAGGGCATCGAACCACACGTACACGGTGTGTGCTTCGTCGGACGGAAACGGGATCCCCCAGCGGATGCGGGACCGCGAGGCGGAGATGTCGTCGAGACCGGCCTCGACGAATCGCAGGATCTCGTTTCGTCGTTTCGCGGGCCGGATGAAGTCGGGGTTGACTTCGTAGTGCCGGAGCAACGGCTCCGTATACTCTGAGAGTCGAAAGAACCAGTTCGCCTCCTCGGTCCACTCGATCTCGCGCTGCGGGTGGAGCGGACACTGCCCGTCTTCGAGCTCGTCGTCCTTCTTGAACGCCTCGCACCCCGCGCAGTAGTGACCCTCGTACGTCGCGGGATAGAGATCGTCGTTCTCGGCGATCCGCCGCATCAAGTGCGTGACGCCGCGGCGGTGTCGCTCTTCCGAGGTCCGAATGAAGTCATCGTGCGAGATCGTGAGACGGCGCCACGCCTCCTGGAACGCCTCGGCGATCGCATCGACCCATTCGCTCGGCGACCGATCGTTCTTCGCCGCCTCGCGCTCGACCTTCTGGCCGTGCTCGTCCATCCCGATGAGGAAGTGGACGTCATCTCCGCACGCTCGCCGGTACCGCGCGATGACATCGGCCCCGATCTTCTCGACCGCGTGCCCCAGGTGCGGCTCGCCGTTCGAGTAGTCGATGGCCGTGGTGAGATAGAACCGACCCACGGCCCGCTACGCTCCGGTGTCGGCGCCGCGCGCGGCCCTACGCTCCGCCTTCAATTGCGAGAGAGGCACGGTGCGCTGTTCGCCCTGCTCGTTCTGGAGGGTCACGGTCTCCTCGAACAGGTCCCAGGCCTTCACCTGCTCCTCGCCGTCGGCGGTGCGGACGCGCTTGCCGACCGCCGGGAAACGCTTCTTCGCCTGCGTGTAGACGGCGTGCTCGTAGCGAAGACAGTTCATGAGTCG
>JAKSCH010000058.1 GCA_022360695.1 Gemmatimonadota bacterium | reverse complement strand
TGGGCTCGGCGGCCATCATCGGGGCGACCGGGGTATTCGCGGCGTGGCTCCACCTGGACGCGGTCTCCTCGATGTGGACCACGCCGTACGGCCGGCGGTTGAGCATCAAGCTCGCGGTCCTCGGGGTCGTCCTGGCGTGTGGCGCCTACAACTGGAAACGCGCTCGGGAGCGCGTGCACGCCTCCGGGCACGCGCCCAAGCTGCCACCGACCATCGCCATCGAGCTGCTGGCCGCCGCCTTGATTCTGTTGGTGACGGCGGTCCTGGTCACCACCCCGCCGCCCGCACACTAGACACGAAGCTGGGGCCCTGGTCGCGCCGGGGCCGCTCGCTCGCGTCAGCGCTTGGTGATGATCTCGATCGCGCCGACCCAGCCGTCCCCGCCGCGACGCGCGCTGGCCTCGCCGGCCGAGAGGATTTCGATCCGGCGGATCTCGTCGATCGACATCCCGCGGATCGCCGACACTCCGTCCGCCTCACGCCGGTCGTTGACGAACACCTGTACGCTCGTGAAGCGACCGTTGTTGAGACTCGTCGAGACGACGCCGTCCAGTAGAATGACTTCGCCCACGCCGCTGAACCGATCGAACCGGAGCCTCGTGTGCTGTCGCAGGAGCTCGTAGACGCTCATCTCGGGGAGATTGACGAGATCCTCTTCGCGGATGAGGTCGGAGTTGTAGGCGTTGCCGGTGCCTTTGGCCAGCGAGCCGGTCTCGATGACCCGCTCATCCTCCTCCGCCGGGTCGCCCGTGAGCGACAGCTCGAGATCCTGCTGCGCCATGTTCGCGGCCGTCGTATAAGGCACCGCGTGACCCCGGCGGTCGCCGAAGACCGCGCGGAGCGAGACTTCCGTACTCATGGGGAGCCCACACACGGCGTAGACGCCATCCATGTTCGCTTCGCCCATCCGTCGCTGGCGGGTACCGTCTTGCACCCAACTGGCCGCGACCTCGGCCAACGGGATGACCGTCGCGGGCGGACCCGGGTCGGTCACGTATCCGACCACGACGGCTTCCCGATCGGGATCCCCTTCCGGGCAGAAGTCCGAGTACCCCTGGGCCTGGGCGGCCATCGGCGTACAAAGCAGCGTCACGGTCATGATTCTCACGATGTTGTAGCGCATTCGTACCTCTCGAGCTGGGATTCGTAGCAGCGGCGTCACAAGCTCCCCGGGCCCTGGCGCGGCGCAGCGGCCGCGTGCGACAATACGGGCGTACGAACCCTGAGTGCTTCACGCCGATCCACCATCCGGGGTCGGTCTTCGGGTACCCTTCGCCGCGCAGCCCGACGAGGGCGAGCCCTTAGACCGCGGAACCCCACTAACCCCCCTGATACACGAGAAAACGGGGTTTGTGCCAGTCAGGAGCCGTTCTTGAGCGATATACCACGCCGCGATTTTCTTTTTCGAGCGGGGGCGTACGCCGGTACCGCCGCCATAGCCCCCTCGTTGGCGGGTCTGCTGGCCTGCAACGGCTCGAGCGGTCGACCGACATCGGCCCGGGCCGTCGGCTACGGACCGCTGACGCCGAGAGGTCCGGAGCTCGCGCTTCCGGACGGGTTCGAGTACGCCGTCCTGAGCGTCGAGGGACAGCCGATGAGCGATGGGTCGCCGACCCCCCGGGCGCACGACGGGATGGGGTTGTTCCCGGTGAGCGAGGATGTCGTCCGGCTGGTCCGCAACCACGAGATCCAAACGTCGGCGAGCGAGCCCGAGCCGCTCGTCGCCGCGGACCTCGCGTACGACCCGCTGGGAGGGGGTGGCACCACGACCCTCGAGCTTCGGCTCCCGGCCGACGCGGGTCCGCCGGAGCTGGTGCGCGATTTCGTGAGTCTGGGGGGCACGATCATCAACTGCGCCGGCGGGATCACGCCCTGGCGGAGCTGGCTCACGTGCGAGGAGACGAACCAGGGGACGACCCGCGGCTGGTCGGTCCCGCACGGATACATCTTCGAGGTCTCGGCGGACGCGGATCGGGCGGAGCCGGCGCGCCCGCTTCGAGACATGGGTCGCTTCACGCACGAGGCGGTCGCGGTCGACCCGGCGACCGGCATCGTCTACGAGACCGAGGACTGGAATCGCCGCGCCGGCTTCTATCGGTTTCGACCCGATACGCCGCGCGTCCTGGCGGACGGGGGGACGCTCGAGATGCTGGCCGTCGTCGGTCGACCGCAGGTCGATCTCCGGATCGGCCAACAGCCGGGCGTCTGGATGGACGTGGCCTGGGTCGAGATCCCGGATCCGGATCCGGACAGCGCGGACCGCAACGTCTCGGCGGTGTTCGAGCAGGGGTATGAAGCCGGTGGCGCTCGGTTCTCCCGGCTCGAAGGGTGTTTCTACGCGGATGAGAGCATCTACTTCACGGCGACCGATGGCGGGGACGCGCAGCTCGGTCAGGTCTGGCGGTACGTGCCCGCGACGGAGTCCCTCACGCTGGTGTTCGAGTCGCCCTCGGAAGACGTGCTCAGCCACCCGGACAATCTCGCGATCAGCCCCCGCGGCGGCCTTCTCATCTGCGAGGACAACGAGGGCGTGTCGCATCTTCACGGGATGACGCCGACCGGCGACATCTTCCCATTCGCCGCCAACGTGCTCAACGAGCGTGAGTTCGCCGGGGCTTGCTTCAGCCCGGACGGGCGCTACCTGTTCGTGAACATCCAGGGCGATCTGATCCCGCGTGGCCCGGGGAACCTCGGGTACACGCTCGCGATCTGGGGTCCATGGGAGGATGGAGAGCTCTAGCTCTCGGCGTTCCGACCCGTGTCCGTCGTTTCGGATGGATCCACCGACTCGGGCCACGCGGGCGCATCTCGACGGAAGGGGAGCAGGATGCGGGCGACCCGCTCGAAGAAGAGGTAGCCCCACGCCCAGTTGAGCAAAACGGCGAACCGGTTCCGAAACCCGATCAGATACACGATGTGGATGAGGAGCCAGAGCCACCACGCGGGAAGACCGGTGAAGTCGCGACCGCCTACGTGGGCCGCGGCCGCGTTCCGTCCGATCACGGCGAGGAGGCCCTTGTCGCGGTAGTGGAAGGGTTCGGCCGGTCGGCCTTCGTGCACCGCCTGGATCGTACGCGCGGCGTGCGCGCCCCCCTGCATCCCGACCTGCGCGAGCATCGGCCAATCCGGCCCGTCGCTCGGGCCCTCGGCCAGGTCGCCGACGACGAACACCTCGGGGCGGTCCTCCACCTGGAGCGTCTCCCGAACGCGAATGCGACCGGCGCGGCCCAACGGGAGACCCCACCCCCGCACTTCGGGGACCCCTTGCACCCCGGCCGTCCACGCGACGGTCGTCGTGGGAATCCACTCGCTCCGCTCGGAGACCGGGCCCTTCTCCCGGATCGTCGCGTCCGCGAGGTGCACCCCGTCGTCCGCCACGCCCGTGACCCGGGCTCCCAGCCGCACCTCGACGCCCATACGCTCGAGTCGCCGCCGCGCGTAGTCGCCGAGCTCGAGCGACATGGCGGTCAGCAACCGGTCGGCCGCCTCGAGCAGCAGAATCGATGACTGACCCGCGAGCGCCCGGTAGTCCCTGGCCAACGGACCGCGGATGAGCTCCGAGAGGGCCCCGGCGTACTCGACGCCCGTGGGACCGCCACCGACGACGACGAAGCGAAGCAAACGGGCCCGGCGCTCCGCGTCGGGCTCGTGGAGCGCGAGCTCGAAGCGGGAGAGGACGTGGCTCCGGAGCGCGATCCCGTCCTCGAGCGTCTTGAGCGGAAACGCGTGCCGTCGAACTCCCGGCACCCCGAAGTCCCACGGCGCGGTCCCGAGCGCGATCACCAGGTAGTCGTACGCGTGGACACCGTGCGACGTGTGAACGAGTTTGCGATCCAGGTCGACACGGCGGGCCGTGGCATGGAGGAAGTGCAGGTTACGCTGTCCGCGCACGATCGTCCGCACGGGTCGCGCGATGGCGAACGGCTCGAGCTCGGCGGCACCGACTTGGTACAAGAGCGGGAGGAACGTGTGGAAGTTGTTGCGGTCGAGCAGCGTGACGTCCGCGTCGTAGCGCCGGAGCGCGCGCGCGGCCCACAGCCCGCCGAAGCCGGCTCCCAGAATCAGGATCTTCGGACGCAGGTCCGTCACGGTCTCATCTTCGCGAACGTGATATGGGCTCTCGCCGGGTGCGCGGCGAGAGCGCCGGTCGACACGACTCCCGCCGGCCCGCCGACGTCGTCTGCGTCCCCCGCCGATGCCCCCTCCTCGAGCGCGGGGCCGTACGTCGTGGGTTGGACGCAAACCGGCGTGGCTTCTTGGTACGGCGAGCCGTTCCATGGCCGCCGCACGGCGTCCGGC
>JAKSCH010000016.1 GCA_022360695.1 Gemmatimonadota bacterium | reverse complement strand
GACGATTCGCGGGCCCGGAAGCCGGGTCCGCCAACGCCCAAGCAAGTGGAGGTTGCATGTCGCCGGACACCATTTTCGCTGCCCCGACGGAGCATTCGCCGGAGACCCGCTTCGAGGAATACGGGAAGCGACTCGGAGCCCCCGACCGAAACGGTATGCTCGAGCTTTGCCGCGCGCTCAACGTGCGGTTTCTCCGGCTCATCTTCATCGACATCCTCGGGATGCCGAAGAACGTCGAGGTCCCGGCGAGCCAGTTCGACAAGGCGTTCGACGGCGAGATCCTGTTCGATGGATCGTCGATCGAGGGGTTCGTGCGGATCGAGGAGAGCGACATGCTGCTCAAACCGGATCTCGAGACGTTTCGGGTCTTTCCGTGGGGGAACCCGAAAGCTCGCGTCGCCCAGGTCTTCTGCGACGTTTGTCGACCGGACGGTCAGCCGTTCGCCGGCTGTCCGCGCGGCGCTCTCAAGCGCGTCGTCGAGCGAGCCTCGGCGATGGGGTACGTGATGAACGCCGGCGTCGAGGCCGAGTTCTTCCTCTTCCAGAAGGACGACGCGGGCAACCCGACGACGCTCACGCACGACATGGGTGGCTACTTCGATCTCACGCCCGTCGACCTGGGTGAGCGCGCGCGTCGGCACATCGTCACGAACCTCGAGGCGATGGGTCTCGAGATCGAAGCGGCGCACCACGAGGTCGCCGAGGGACAGCACGAGATCGACTTCAAGTACGGCGAGGCGCTGCGGACGGCCGATGATCTGATGACGTTCAAGTTCGTGGTGCGGAACGTCGCGATGGCGCACGGGCTCCATGCCACGTTCATGCCCAAGCCGATCTTCGGGGCGAACGGATCGGGGATGCACACCCACCAGTCGATGTTCAAGGGCGGGGACAACGTCTTCTACGACGCGGACGCGGAGTACCAACTGTCGGACGTCATGCTCCACTACATCGGCGGGCTCAAGAAGCACGCGCGCGCCATCGCCGCGGTGACGAACCCGATCGTCAACAGCTACAAGCGACTCGTGCCCGGCTACGAGGCCCCGGTCAGCATCGCCTGGTCGCAGCGGAATCGCTCGCCGATGATCCGTATCCCCGACCGGAGGGGCGTCGGGACGCGCTGCGAGTTCCGGATGCCGGATCCGTCGTGCAACCCGTACCTGGCGCTCGCGGTACAGCTCGCCGCGGGTCTCGACGGGATCGAGAACCAGATCGACCCGGGTCCCCCGCTCGACACCAACGTCTGGCAGCTGTCGGACGAGGAGCGAGCTCGGATCGGGCTCGAGACGCTTCCGGCGAATCTGGGAGAAGCGGTCGCCGAGCTCGAGAAAAACGAGACCATGAAGGGCGCGCTCGGCGAGCACATCTTCGGGCACTTCGTGCAGGCGAAGAAGGCCGAGTGGGGCGAGTACGTGGCGCAGGTCAGCGAGTGGGAGATCGACAGCTACATCAACTACTAGCGCCGGGCAGCCGACGACGAAGAAGGGGTGTCCCGACGGACGCTCCTTTTTCGTTCCCCCTGTTGCTCGGCGAACCCGGTACCGGTCCGCGGACGTTCTACGCGACCGGCTCCGAGACCCGCGGGTCGTTGACCGCGTCGACGGCCACGACGAGCGCCGAGAGGGTCGGGTCCTCCGTCGCACGGATGTCCGCGATGACGTTCCGGATCCGGCTCAGGTCGACCGCGTTCCGGTGCCGGAACCGCTCCATCGCGTCTTCGACGGTCGACTCGGTCGCGTCGGCCAGGATGCGGGCGGCGATGCGCGAGCGCGCGTGCTCGAGACGCGCGATGAGGATCCGCGCGGCCCGTCGTTCCCAGTGATCCTGCGCGGACAACGAGTCGATGCTCGAGCGGAGCCACGGGAAGTCGATCTCTTCGGCCAGCCCCAGGTAGACCGATCCGACGCCGCGCGTGTCGGCGCCGGTCTCGCGGATCAGGCTGGCGATCGGCAGCAGCTCGACGACGTAGCGGAACGTGACGAGTCGCTCGGCCGTCTCCGAGTCGAGCCCATCGATCTCGTGGAGCGAGCAGTTGCTCTTGAATCGTTCGAGACGCTCGCCGGTCAGGAGCGAGGGAAGCGCCGCGCGGACGTCACGCACGGGTCCGTGGAGCCAGTCGACCGCCTCCCCGATCGGCTGCGCGAGATCGGAGCGTTGGAGGAGCCAGCGCGTGGCGCGACCGAGGGACTGCGACATCTCCAGATACCACTGGTACTGGGCGCCGGTTCGCACGGTCGAGTCGGTAGCGCGGAGCCGCGCATACAGCTCATCGGCGTCGGAGATACGTGAGGATACGTACCAGGTCCGCGCGACGGTCGAGGCGGCCCGACCGCTCTCGCGCATCAGCTGGATGTGGCTGGTCGCGCCCATCCGATCGACGTAGAGATTCGTGAGCAGCGTGCTCGTGATGTTCGCTCGCAGGCGGTGCTCCTCCAGATCCGCGTCGTCCACCGCCGCGATCGCCTTCGGCGGAAAGTACCCGCGTACGAGCTCCATCAGCGCCGGGTCCTGGGGGACGCCGGACGAGCTGATCCATTGCTTGAGGTGGAGCTTCGAGTGCGCCAGTAGAATCGAGAGCTCCGGTCGCGTCAGGTGCGTCCCGGCCGTCTCGCGCTCGAGGAGCTCATCGGCCGACGGAAGGAACTCGAGCTCGGGGTCCAGGATGCCTTCACGCTCCAGCCGCTGTAAGGCGTCGCGAAACTGCCTCGGCGACTCGAGCGCCCGCAGCTCATCGAGGCTGATCGCCAGGCTCTGCGTGTCGTTGTTGAGGAGCACCGCGTCCGCGACGTCATCCGTGCACGCCTCGAGCAGGTCGTTGCGCGCTTCCTGGCTCAGCGTGCCACGCGAGACCGCGGCACCGAGCAAAATCTTGAGATTGACCTCGTGGTCGGACATGTCGACGCCGGCCGAATTGTCGACGGCATCCGTGTTCACCCGCACGCCCGTGAGCGCGAGCTCGATCCGGCCACGCTGCGTGAGACCGAGATTGCCACCTTCACCGATCACGCGCGCGCGGACCTCGGTCGCGTCGATCCGTACGCCGTCGTTGCTCGGGTCGCCGACGTCGGCATCGGTCTCGGCGCTCGCCTTCACGTAGGTACCGATCCCGCCGTTCCAAAGGAGATCGACGGGAGCTTTGAGAATCGCCCGGATGAGCTCTTCCCCGTTGACGGTCTCCTGATCGGTCCCGAGCCGCTCGCGGATCTGCGGCGAGAGCTCGATGCTCTTCTCGGTTCGCTCGAACACGCCACCGCCCTCGCTCAAGAGCTCGGCGGTGTAGTCGGCCCACGACGACATCGGAAGATCGAACAGCCGTTTTCGCTCGGTCCAGCTCGTGGCGACGTCGGGGTCGGGGTCGAGGAAGATGTGTCGGTGATCGAACGCGGCCACGAGCGCGATCTGCTCGCTGAGGAGCATGCCGTTGCCGAACACATCTCCGCTCATGTCGCCGATTCCGACCGCGTGGAACGGCTCGTTCTCGTAGTCGATGTCGAGCTCACGGAAATGCCGCTTCACGCATTCCCATGCGCCGCGCGCCGTGATGCCTTCCTCTTTGTGGTCGTACCCCTGCGACCCACCCGACGCGAACGCATCGTCGAGCCAGTACCCCGCCTCGGCGGCGAGCTCGTTCGCGGTGTCCGAGTTCTTCGCTGTGCCCTTGTCGGCGGCCACGACCAGATACGGGTCCGGTCCATCGTGGATCACCACACGCTCGGGGTGCCGAACCTCGCCGTCGACGACGTTGTCGGAGATCTCGAGCAGCCCGCGGATGAACTCTTTGTAGCTGTCGAGACCCGCCTCCAGACGAGCTTCGCGCTCCTCGGGCAGTCGCTTCGCGATGAACGCGCCTTTCGCGCCGCCCGGCACGATCACGGCGTTCTTCACGCGCTGGGTCTTCACGAGCCCGAGAACCTCGACGCGGAAGTCCTCGTATCGATCGCTCCACCGGATGCCACCCCGCGCGACGTCGTCCATCCGGAGGTGTGCCGCTTCGGTCCGGGCTCCGCTCAGGTACACCTCGTGCTTCGGGCGTGGCTCCGGCATGAACTCGACGCTTCGGCAATTCATCTTCAGCGTCAGAAGCGGCGACGTGCGAAGCTCGGCCCGATAGTAGTTCGTGCGCTCCGTAGCCTGGATGAGCGCGAAGATCCGACGGAGCGTGCGGTCGTCTTCGATCCCACGGACCGACGACAGCGCGTCGATGAAGACGCGGGCCAAGCGTTTCGATTCGTCGTCGCGCGTCGCCTCGACCGCCGGATCGAACCGGGCCTCGAACAGCTCGAGCAACGTCTTCGCGATATTCGGATACGTCGTTAGCGGACGCTGTCCACCCAGCCGACTCGCGACCGCCCCGATCCGAAACGCGTATCCCGCGTAGGCGCGGAGCACCTGGACCTGTTCCCACGAGAGCTCCGCGGTGAGGATGAGCTCGTTGAGACGATCGTCTTCGCCGGCACCGCGGTGGATCGCACGCAAGGCGTCGCCGATCCGTGCTTCGCTCGCGGCGATATCGATCATCTCGACCGCGGCGGCCTCGGCCTCGAAGATCTGGATCGTGGCCGAAGCATCGTCTTTCACCTCGACGTTGAACCGGAACGCGTCGAGCACGCGAAGTCCCAGGTTCTCGAGCGTGGGGATCACGTCGCTCAGCACGAACTCGCCCTTCCGCGCGAAGAGCCGCAGCTCGAAGCGGTCGTCGCGATCTCCTTCGGCTGGTCGCAGCGAGGCCTGGCTCTCCCACGTCTCCGTTAGACGCGCCAGGTGTCCGACATCGCGTACCGCGGTCTCCACGTCGACGCCCGCCTGGTAGCCCGATGAGAACCGGCCGAGGTTCTGGGCGAGCTGACGTCCCTTCGTCGCCCCGTGCGTCTCGCGCAGTGCATCCTCCAGCCGCTCGTCCCACGTTCGGACCGTGGCGCGAACGACCGACTCGAGGGCCGCCAGGTCGACGGCCGCGCTCTCCTCCGGGTCGTGGGCGAGGTAGAAGTGGAGCCGAGCCTGGTCTCCTTGTCCGAGCGCGAGGTGGTAGTTGAGGAGCCGGCCGTGATACGCGTCGATCAACGCCGCCTGGAGCTGCCGCCGCACCTCCCCCGAAAACCGGTTCTTCGGGAGGATCACCATGACGTTGACCCCGCGGCCGAGCTGATCGGGACGCGCGGTCACCCGGACGTCGTCGGCCCCCTCTGTTTGCATGACCGCTTCGATGACCGAGCGGATCTCCTCGACCGAAGCGAGGAAGAGCTCCTCCTTCGGCATCGAGTTGAACGTTTGGAGGATGACGTTGTAGTCGTGCGATCCGCGGGGCGCGGCTTCCTGCTGGAGGATCTCGCGCAGCTTCCGGCGCAGGATCGGGATGGTCGAAGCGTCCTGTGAGAACGCCTTGGCGGTGAACAACCCCACGTACCGGTGCTCGCCGCACACGGTCCCATCGGCCCGGAGCTTCTTGATGCCGATGTAATCCATGCGGGCGTGCCGGCGGATCGGGCTCTCGGCGTTCGTCTTGGATATGATGAGGAGCGGCCCCCCCAACACCCGGGCGCGGAGGTCCGCCGACATCTCCGACACCGGTCGACGCGTCTGGTATCGCGAGTCCGCGTCGGACCGAAGGATGCCGAGACCGCTGCCGGCATCGACCTGGATCCAGTGCTCGCCGGCGTCATCCGGCTCGATCGTATAGCTGCGGTAGCCGAGAAAGACGAAACCGGGATCGACCATCCACTTGAGGAGCTCTTGCACCTCCTCGAGCTCCGCCGCGCGCCACGGAATCTCTCGCTTCTTCTCGTCGAGCTCTGCCGAGACGGCGGTCGTGCTGTCGAGCATCGCGGCGAAATTGCCCGTGACCGCCCGGACGTGGCCCAGTCGTTCGCGAATCGCGCCCTCGATCGCGGCGCGCGTCGCTTCGTCGTGCGCGCCGGAAAGACCGAGGTGCACCACGGAGGTCGGGACACCATCCCCCGAGCGGTCCCGTACGCCGACGGCGCGACCATCCCCGTCGCGATCCACGATCACGACGGGGTGGAGCAGGTGCGGGGTGTCGATCCCGATCGAGTGCACGTACTCCCGGATCGTGTCCACGATGAACGGGCAGTCCGTCATCACGGTCTGGAGGACGCCGCGCGTGGGCTCGTCCGAGTCCCACGAGACGCGGACGGCGATCTCGTCCGCACCCACGCTGTCGATCAGCTCGAACAGCGCGGCCACGTCGGCAGCCAACCCGGTCGCCTCGGTACCGTTGAGGAGGTCCGCGGAACCGCGGGTGAAGAGTCGACGCGTCAGTCCGCGGATGGCCTCGACGGGGGCGTTCGGGAGTCGCAACTCGACCGCGCGAATCAGGTCGTCCAGCCCGGTATGCTGCGAAGCTGTCTGTTCCATCGATCCCGTTCAGCGGGTCCCGTTTTCGGAGGGGGTGCGGACGATAGATCGTCGCTCCTCCGCTGGCAACGCGCGGGCGCGGCCAAGCGAGGTCCGGTCCGATCGCCGGGAGCGACGATGCGAGAAATCTCTGCGTATCCAGGCTTGATCCGAGCGCGCGAAGAGCCGATCCTTGCGACGGACGAGACG
>JAKSCH010000286.1 GCA_022360695.1 Gemmatimonadota bacterium | reverse complement strand
CCTCGAGCCGGGCGACGTCATCGTGGACGGCGGCAACTCGCGATACACGGATACGATCCGCCGTGGCGAGGAGCTCGCGACGCACGGCATCGCGTACGTGGACTGCGGCACCAGCGGCGGGGTGTGGGGGCTCACCGAGGGGGACTCGCTGATGGTGGGTGGATCGGACGCCGCGGTCTCGACGCTTCGCCCCGCGCTCGAAACGCTGGCCCCGGAACCCGACAAGGGATGGGGACACGTCGGGCCGAGCGGGTCCGGACACTTCGTGAAGATGATCCACAACGGGATCGAGTACGGGATGATGCAGGCGTACGCCGAGGGGTTCTCGATCCTCAAGCACAAGGAGGAGTTCGGGCTCGACCTCCACCAGGTCTCGCGGATCTGGCAGCACGGCTCGGTCGTCCGGTCCTGGCTCCTGGACCTCGCCGAGCGCGCGCTGTCCGAGGACCAGACGCTGGCCGACATCGCGCCCTACGTGTCGGACTCGGGCGAGGGGCGTTGGACGGTGTTCGAGTCCATCGATCAAGATGTCCCCGCGCCGGTGCTGGCGTTGTCGCTCATCGCGCGGCTGCGCTCTCGTGATGAGGAGTCGTACGCGGACCGCATGCTGTCCGCGCTTCGAAACCAGTTCGGCGGTCACGCGATCGTGAAGGACACGGATTGATGGCGACGGCCGCGGCCGAGGTCGACGCCGGCGCCACGACGATGAGCCGCTACCGCGTCGAACCGCACCTCTTCGTCATCCTCGGGGGGACCGGAGACCTCACGCGTCGGAAGCTGCTGCCCGCCATGCGTCGGCTCGCCTCGCTCGACGTGCTCGGCGACCGCCGCGCGCTGCTCGCCGTGGCGCGCGACACCGAGTTCGACGACGACGGGTTCCGCGGGTGGGCGAAGGGAGCGCTCGAGGCGGCGGGGATGTCGGAAGACGAGGTGCGCCGGCTCGACGAGGCGCGGCTCTACTACCAGCCGATGCCCACCGGCGAAGCCGATGATTACGAAGCGCTCGCGAACCGGATCCAGGAGATCGAGGGGGCGCACGACCTGCCGCAGAACCGCGCGTTCTATCTGGCGCTCCCCCCGCGGACCTTCTCTTCGGCCATCGAGGGACTCGCTTCCGCGGGGTTGAACGAGAGCGCCGGGTGGACGCGACTCGTCGTCGAAAAGCCCTTTGGTCGCGATCTCGAGTCGGCGCGTGAGCTGAACCGCGAGATCCACCGCCACTTCACGGAGGATCAGGTCTACCGGATCGACCACTATCTGGGCAAGGAGACCGTCCAGAACCTGCTCGTGTTCCGGTTCGCCAATCCCATCTTCGAGTCGCTGTGGAACCGCGACCGGATCGAGTCGGTGCAGATCACGGTGGCGGAAGACATCGGGATCGAGTCTCGCGCGGGGTACTACGACCAATCCGGCGCCCTGCGCGATATGGTGCAGAACCACGTGGCTCAACTCGTGGCGCTCGTCGGAATGGAAGTGCCGGCGACGTTTCGCGCCGACGCGGTGCGCTACGAGAAGATCAAGCTGCTCGGCGCGGTGGCGCCGATCTCGATCGAGGATGTCGTATTCGGGCAGTACGCGCGCGGGACGGCGGGAGGCGAGGCGGTCCCCGGGTATCTCGAGGAAGATGGGGTCGACCCCGAGTCGAACACCGAGACGTTCGTGGCGCTCGAGCTGGCGCTCGATACGTGGCGCTGGCAGGGCGTGCCCTTCTACGTCCGCACCGGTAAGCGGTTGCCGCGGCGCCTGACGCAGATCGCCGTGACGTTCCAAGCGCCGCCCGTCTGCTTGTTCGAGTCGATGGGCGTGTGTCAGACGAACCCGAACGTGCTGTATCTCACACTCCAGCCGGACGAGGGGTTCGCGCTCAACGTGGACGTGAAGGTCCCGGGCGAGCCGTTCGAGCTGTCCACGCTACCGCTCGACTTCTTCTATAAACAGGTCTTCGGCGCGATCCCGGATGCGTATCAAACGCTGTTGCTCGACGTGCTGACGGGCGACCAGACGCTGTTCGTCCATGCGGACGAGGCGGAGGCGTCATGGGAGCTGTTCGGTCCGCTGCTCGAGGCCGAGCGACGCGTTCACTTGTACCGCGCCGGGGCGTGGGGACCCGATGCCGCGGACGAGCTGCTCGCGAAGCGGGGACACGCCTGGCTCGAACCGGTCGAGCACCCCGACCGCTCGATCTAGTGTGGTGTATCAAAAGTCCCTTGCCATGGGCTGGCGCCGAGCTCCGCTCGCTGCGCTCGCTCCGGTTCGAGCGGCGATGCATCCCGCTCGCCGGTAGTTACGGGGGCGTCCCGGCCGGCGGCGTGAAGCGAATCCGCTGCGCCACCCAAACCGCGACGCGTTCGCCGCGGTGGAGCGCTGGGCTGTAGCTCATGACCGGTGCCACGTCGGTCGCCAGCCGGTCGAGCGCCTCGTATCCGCTCGAGTCCTGGACGCGCAGCTTCGTGACCGCCCCGCTCGCGTCGACGAACAGCCACAGCAAGACGCGGCTGTCGGCGGCGGTCTCGGGGAGGTCGGCCGGGTAGCCCTCCTCCAACGCGGTCAGCACGGTGGGCCCGTTGACCAAACGCGGCGGGATGTCGTGCGGGATGACCTCGGGCGGTTGAAGCGGCTCCACGGCGGGGGGCAACGGCTCCGAGCCCTCGACGGGAGCTTCGGGTCTCGGGATCGGGACGCTGGGCGGGGGGATCCGTACGGCGGGAGGCGGGTCGATCGGCGGCTCCTCGACCGCGACGAGCCGCGGATCGGACTGCGGTGGCGGCGAGAACGGGAGCGGGACGGCGACCTCGTTCGTCACGAACGTCACCGCGAGCCCTATGTGAGCGATCGCGGAGATCAAGAGACCTACCGCGTAGGGGGGCGGTCGGCGGCGCGACCGCGTCTCCGTCGGCCCGCTTTCTCCCCTGTCGTTGCGCACTGACATGACTGCGTCCTGGTTGCGCCACCGCGACCGAGCGGTCCGGTCGAGCCGCGCCGGCTCAGAACAGTGGCGGCTGCTCGGCCGTGGGCAAGAGGTCGCGACGTCCTTCGATGTCGAGCAACACTTTCTTGTACCGGAGCCCGCCGGTGTACCCACCCAATGTACCATCGGTTCGAACCACGCGGTGACAGGGCACGATGATCGCGACGGGGTTCTGCCCCAGCGCGTTGCCCACGGCGCGCGAGGCGGCCGGTCGGCCGACTCGCTCGGCGATCTCGGCGTACGTCGCGACCTCGCCGAACCCGAGTCGAGCGGTAGCGTCCAACACCTCCTGCTGGAAGGGCGTCAGCGCGCTGAGATCGATCGGCAGATCGAAGCTCCGGCGCTCGCGGTCGAAGTACTCGCACAGTTGCTCTTCGGCGGGTTCGAGCTCGTCGCAGTCGCATACCACGGGCGTCTCGGAATGTCGTCTCTCGAGCCGAGCGATGAACTCATCATCGCTCGGCATCTGCCACGAGAGGTCGATCAGTCCGTCGCGACTCGCCGCGATCCGGACGGTGCCGAACGGCGTCTTGAACCCGCGCCAGCGGATGACGGGACCCGTACGGCACGCATCCGCCGAGTGCTCGAGCGCCCGGTACTCCGCGGCCCGCTCGAGACAGCTCGAGCAGCTCGCCAGGTGGGCCGTCAATCCTTGTTCTTCGGCTTCGTCGACGTCGCCCAGGACCCAGGCCAGGACATCCTCGTCGTCGTATTCCTCACAGCGGCCGTTCTTCATACCGCCACCTCCTCTCGCCAGACGTGCGCCAGCTGGATGCGGAGCTTCTTCATCCCTTGATACACGTTCGCTCGCGCGCTCTCCGGGCTGCACCCGAGACGCTCCGCGATCGTCTCGTAGTCCTTCGCCTCGATCCAACGGAGCCACACGGCATCCCGCTGTTTGCACGGGAGCGAGCGGACCGCGCCGCGGATGCCCTCGACGGCCTCGCTCGACAGCGCGCCGAAGACGGAGTCCGGCGCCGGAGGCCGATCCGGCTCGAGCTCGCCGGAGCGCGCATCGAGCAGACCCGCGTGTCGTTTGCGCGCCGACAGGACGTCGAGCGCGCGCCGCGTGGCGACCCGGTACAGCCAGGCTCTGATATTCGACCCCTCGCCGGAGTCCGGCTCGGTTCGAAGCGCGGTGATCCACAGCTCCTGGACCACGTCTCGAGCTTCCTCGACGTTCCCCAACATCCGCGTCACGTGTCGCTCGAGCTCGGCGCCATACTCCGCCGACCAATCTTCCACCGGTACGCGCCCGTCGGTCGTGATCGTCATCTGCCCCCTGTTCGCCGCGCGTCTTCCGTGCAAAGGACCGAACGAACCTCCTCTGCCCTTGAAACGTACCCCCGGGTAGGCCGTGAAACGACGGACTTCGGCTAGCCGCCCCTCCCCTTCGGTCATACCGTGTCGCGCCACACGACCCCAGAACGGAGAACCATTCTTTGTTTCCGAAAGCCTCGACCGGTCTCCCGCTCCGGATCGCCCTCGGAGCTACCGCGCTGGCCGGCTGCGCTCCGGCCGACCCTGCGCCCGCGTCCGACGAAGAGCCCCCCGCTCCGGCGGCGACATCCGCCCGGGTGATGCGGGAGCCGCTCCCCGAGGAGCGTCGGTTCGCGAGCCTCGCGCAGCTGACCTTCGAAGGGGAAAACGCCGAAGCCTATTTCTCCGGTGACGCGCGACGGCTGATCTTCCAACGACGTCATGAAGGGGAGTACGCGTGCGATCAGATCTTCACGATCGGGATCGAGGGCGGGACGCCGAACCTCGTATCGACGGGGCTCGGACGGACGACGTGCTCCTATTTCTTCCCCGACGACGAGCGCATCCTCTATAGCTCCACGCACCTGAAAGGCGAGGAATGCCCGCCGCCGCCGGACCTCAGTCGGGGCTATGTGTGGGCGCTGTACGACTTCGACATCTTCACGGCCCGCCCCGATGGATCCGATCTCCAGGTGCTCTTCCAGACCGACGGCTACGATGCGGAGGCGACGATATCGCCCGATGGCGAGCGCATCGTGTTCACGTCGACTCGGGATGGTGATCTCGATATCTACTCGATGAACGCCGATGGGACGGACGTTCGCCGGCTGACGGACGAGCCCGGGTACGACGGTGGTCCGTTCTTCTCCCCCGATGGATCCAAGATCGTATATCGAGCGCGCTACCCGGAGGACGCGGAGGAGCTCGCCGACTATCAGCGACTCCTCGCGGATGGGCTGGTCCGACCGAGCGTGCTCGACATCTACGTGATGGACGCGGACGGCTCGAACCGAATCCGGTTGACCGACAACGAGGCCGCGAACTTCGCCCCGTTCTTCCACCCCAGCGGCCGGAAGGTGATTTTCTCGTCGAACCTGAACGATCCCGGGGGCCGCAACTTCGATCTGTTCATGGTGAACCTCGACGGCACGGGGCTCGAGCAGATCACGTTCAGCGACGAGTTCGAGAGCTTCCCGATGTTCACGCCGGATGGGCGCTATCTCGTGTTCGGGTCGAACCGGCACGGTTCCCACGAGGGCAACACGAACCTGTTCATCGCCGAATGGATCGACGACCTGTCGCAGTGAAGCGCGCGGCGCGACATCGGGATCATCGCATTGATGAGCGCGGGCGACGGTCCACTCGGCGATCACGCGGAGCTCGTGTTTCGGATGGCACGGCCCGTCCATCAACATGACTCGTATGTCGCTATACAATAGCGAATTACACGTTGCCACATCATGTGATACAAAAGATCTCGCAGCCCGTATGACGCCACGGACCCCTTCTTGCCGAGGTAAAGCGCGGGGACCCCTCGGTTCCCCGGGCCTTTCGAGGCTTCCCGAGCCCTCCCTCGCGTTCTGCCCACCGACCACGGGCTGTGACGCGCCGGATCTCGCTGTCGTCTACAGGATGACATGCGACCCGCGGGAGGCGGGACGGCCCCACGGACACGGATGATGGGATGATGGAGCTTCCGATGCGTTCGGTGGAGAGGATTCGAGAGAAGGCGGGCAGGCGACCTTCGGGTCGACTCGCCGTGGCGGTCGTCGCCGGAGCCGGGCTGGGTGCAGGCGCGTCGAGCGCGCAGGAGCCCCCCCCGCCCGACGCGCCGATCGACTACGACGCCGCGATCGCGCAGACCGGGATCGACGGGAGCTACGGCTACGTCCGGGCGCTCGACGGATCCGCTCGACTCATCCAAACCGGATCGAACGAGCGGATCGACGTCCGGATCAACGAACCGGTGTTGGTGGGCGACCGCGTGTTCCTGTCGGGCGGCTCGCGCGCCGAGCTCGTGCTCGCGGACCGGAACCTCGTACGACTCGGCGACGACGCCGAGCTCGGCTTCCGGGCGCTCGCGAATTCCGGTGACACGTCCGACCCGGCGTCCGTGCTCGAGCTGACGCGCGGGACGATGCATCTCGTCGTGAGCCGCGATCAGCTCGCGAGGGACTACCCGAGCGTCGTCACCCCGAACGCGTCGGTGCAGCCTCGAGGGCCCGGGTCGTTCCTGATCGTGGTCGACGACGACCGACGGACCGAGGTCGTGGCGCGCGAGGGCTCGGCGCGTGTCGATACGCAGGATGAAGCGGCCGAGGTCCGCGCGGGCGAGAGCCTGTTCATCGAAGGGAGCCGCGGTCAGAACCTCGAGTTCGCATCGGCCCCCAGTCTGGACCGCCTCGAGCGCTGGGGCGCGGGGCTCTCCGACTACGCCCAGGGCGAGTACACCGAATACGTCGATTCGAACCTGCACTACGCGGCGTCGTCGCTGCGGGGTCACGGGTCGTGGGTCCACTACGGCGGACGCTATGCCTGGCGCCCCCACGTGAGCGTCGGTTGGTCGCCCTATCGGCACGGCCGGTGGCGCTACACGCCGAGCGGTCTCTTCTGGGTCTCCTACGAGCCCTGGGGTTGGGTGCCCTACCACTACGGGTACTGGGACTATCACGACCACCACGGCTGGCTGTGGTATCCGGGGTACCGGTTCGCGACCGCGCACGTGTACTGGTACTGGGGACCGCGATACTCGGGCTGGATCCCGACCGGTTATTACTGGCGGCATTACGGCAACTACTACGGGCACCGGCTCGGCTTCCATTATGGCGTGTACGGCTACATCGGCGGCGGGTTCGGCGCGTACCGACATTGGACGTTCCTGCCGCACGGACGGCTCGGCCACCGGCGGCAGCACTTCTACTCGGTGGGCGGATCCGACCTCGGACGTCGACGCACCGCGCTCGGCCGCGGCGTGCTCTTCACCGACACGAGGTCGCTGAGACCCGACGCGTGGCGGCGTCCCAACGAGACGCTGGCGGGTCTGCGACGGATCGGCGCGCGCGACGGCCGCGCGTTGCCCAACGCGCAACCGTTCGTCGAGCGCGCTCGGCTCCCGCAGACGCTGGAGCGCGTGACGCTCACGGGACGAGACGCGCGCGCGGGGAGCCGTGCGGTGCGGGCGGGACAGCGAGACATCGAGTCGCGGCGGCTGCAACCGACCACGCGTCGAGTCGAGGGACGGACCCCGACGCTCGATCGCGGAGCGCGTACGAGGGATACCGGCCTCCGGACGCCGGACGCGACGCGACGCGGGAGCGAGCTGTCGCGCCCGACGACGCGGAGCCGCGAGACGGGTGGCGAGCTCCGACGACCGACGCGTCGACCCACCGTCGACGCGGGCGCCACGTCCCGACGTCCGGTCGCCCGACCGCCCACCACGCGGAGCAATGACGGGCGGGCGCTCCGCAGACCGGAGCGACCGGTCGCGCGCGACGCGGGGAACACCCGGCAAGTGAGACCGACGACCCGCGGGTCGTCGCGACCGACCGTGCGACGTAGCAACCCGAGCTCCAGCCGCCCCACGGTGCGACGCGGGGGCGGCAGCTCCTCGCGACCGACGGCCCGAGCCCAGCGGTCCGGCTCGTCGCGGCTAAACGTCCAGCGCAGCTCTCCCAACTCGTCTCGCCCCGCCGTTCGGCGCGGCAGCTCCGGATCGCGCCCCACGGTAAACCGAAGCAGCGGCAGCCGATCGGGACCATCGGTGCGCCGTAGTGGGAGCGGCGGGTCGCGCCCCTCGGTCAGCCGCGGCTCGAGTGGCCGGGGCGGATCGGCGCGCTCCGGATCGCGCAGTCGTCGGGGCGGCTGAGCCGACGCACCGCGCGCGATCCCGTTCGCGCCTCAGGGATCCGGCCAGATGTCCGGATCCCTTCGCATTTCCGGCTCGGGATCGACGCCGAGCGCCTCGGCCAATCGTACGTACTGGTTGAAGAACCCGACCACCTGGGTCGCCGTCAGGATCTGGGCGTCCTCCCATCCGTGTCCTCGTAGCGCATCGATCATCTCCGGCCCGATCGCGGCCGGCTCGCGGGTGAGCGCGACCGCGAAGTCCAGGAGCGCCCGCGTCGCCTCGTCGAGATCGGCGCTCCGGTAATCCCGCCGGATCGCCGCCGAGAGCGCCTCGTCACCGGTCAGCTCACGGAGATCCTCTCCGTGCGCCTCCGTTCAGTAGAAGCAGCCCAGCTCGCGCGAGGTCACCGTGGCGAGCATCTCTCGCGTGGGCCGGTCGAGCGGGCCCGGCGCGAGCATCAACGCCTGGTAGTGGCGGATCGAGGCCTGGAGCACGGGTGGATTGAGGCTCTGGATCGAGATGATGTTGTAGACACGACCCGCTCTTCGGCGCGCGGTCTCGTACTCGGCGGCGAGCAGACCGGTGGCCTCTTTCTCCGGCACCGTCCGGATGCGTGGCATCGAAGCTCCGTCCTTTCCGTGTGGGTTCCCGGTCCGTACGGCTCGCCCGATATCGACCGAGCCGCAAGCGTCCGGGCCCTCGGCTCACGACGACACGGGGCTTCACCCATCGTACGAGAGCGCGGACGCGCGAGCCTGCGAAGCGGACCTCACGTCGACTCACGCACGGCCCGTGAGAGCCAGACCCACACGCCGGTACCGATCGCGACGGCGGCCTGGGTCCCGAGCACGATGAGACCGACGGATTCGATCGTCGCGCCTCGACCGACGATGAGGACGGTCTCGACCGCCAGCCCGACGAGCGGCACGGCGACGAACCCGAACCGTGCGCTCGCCATCAGCGGTTGGGCCAGCAACACGGCGAGCGCGCCGCAAAGAAACGCGGTCGCGACGATGGGTAGAACGGCGCTCGCGTCGCGGAACGCGGTCCCGTACAGCAACTCGAGGATTCGCTCCGGCCAGATCCAGAGCGCGATCAGGAGGGGAGCGGACATCATGAGGTACAGCAGACAAAGCCCCACGGTCCCGCGCCCCGCCCTCTCGCCCCGACGCGTCATCAGCGGCAGCGCCACCAGACGAAACGGGATGACGAGCAGCGCGATCGCGCGACCGATCGTCGCGGCCGCCCCGTACAACCCGGCCTCGTGATCCGACAGATCGTGCTTCACCAACAGCATGTCGACGTTTTGCAGCCCGGCGATGCCGAACACGAAGAGCAGCGACCCGACTCCGAACCCGAGCACACGCTGCCCATCGATCGGTGTCTCGGGCGTCCGACCCACGAGACGTCCGAGCCGAGCGTTCGCGGCGATCAACGCGACGACCGCCGCGAGCGCATACGCGGTGATGCCCGCGGTCGCGGTCGCGACCATCGACAGCAGGAGAACCCCGACCACGAGCCGGAGCCCTGCCTCCAGCACCAGGCTCGCGTTGTACGCCCCGAAGTCGACGAACCCGCGCAGGCCGCCGCGGGAACCGTTGAGGAGCAGCGCGAAGAACGCCACCGCATAGGTCGCGAGCAGCGGCGCGTAGTCGACCTGGAGAAACCGCGAAGCGGGGGCGACCAGGGCGAGCGCGACCAGGACCACGGCCCCGCCGACGCGGAGGGTCGCACTGCGGACCAGCCGCAGGAGAGCGACGACCTGCCCCAGCTCGCGCGCGCCCGCGTGGTGCGCGGTGAATCGGGTGACGGTGTTGTTGAGCGGACCCGCCGCGATCGTGAGCAGGTTCAGCACCGAGATCGACGTCGCGAACGCGGCGAACTCCGCGGGGCCGAGCACCCGGCCCACGTAGACGACGTAGACCAGGGCGAGCACCGAGGTCAGCCCGGTCCCGAACAGGAGAGCGATCAGACCTCTTCGCATCTCCGGCGATCCGATCATGTCGACTTCGCTCGCCTCACGCCGGCGGCGATCGCCGATCCGACCCCGGCGGCCAGACCGAGACACCGCGCGAAAGCGCGGAGCCAGCCCAAGGGAGCGAACCAGACGTACGTGATCGCTCGAGTGCGCCGGAGCAGTCGGATCGTCATCGGGAGCTGCAGCGCGGCCAGCGCCGCCAGCGCCAGGGCCGACATCGGCCGGACCGACGGCGGGCCGAACGGCGCCGACGCGAGGAGCCCCAGCGAGACGGCCGCCAGGGGGGGCTGAGCGTGATCCACCGTCGCGCTGTACGCGTCTCCCGAGACACCGCTCGGGTGGGCGCGATACAGCATGACGCGCCAGAATCCCTGTCGGGCCTGCGTCCGCAAGTACGGGAGCAGACGCGTCGGGTGGTGGTGCTTCACCCGCGAGCGCGGCTCCATCCGCAGGCGGTGGCCGGCGGCGACGACGCGATACGCGAGCTCCGCATCCTGGGCGAGCAGAAACCGTTCGTCGAAGCCGCGGACGGCTTCGAGCGCCTCGCGCCGGTACAGGACGTTGAACGACCCCAGGACGTCCACCTCGGCGGGCATGCGAAGGTGACGCTCGATGATCTCCTCGTGGATCAGACAGGCGAGCGTCGAGTCCGGTCGCATGTTCCCGTAGCTCCCACCGACCGCGGCCACACGGCGGTCCTCGAGGTGTGGGAGAAGGAGCGCGAGCGCGTCCCCTTCCGGCACGCAATCGGAGTCGATGAACCAGATCAGCGGCGTGCTCGAGACGCGCCAACCCGCGTTGCGCGCCGCGCCGGGTCCCCGGCCGTCGAGTTCGAGACGACGAACCGGGTACGCGTCGACGATCTCGG
>JAKSCH010000009.1 GCA_022360695.1 Gemmatimonadota bacterium | reverse complement strand
GCGTATCGATCGAGGCCGCGCAATCCGAGCTGGATGTGATCGCCGCTCGTCTCGAGCAGCAGTACCCGGAGTCGAACGCCACCTGGCGGCTCCCCATCGTCCCGCTCGAGAACGTGTTCGTCGGCGGGGTCCGCACCTCGCTCTTCATCATGTGGGGGGCCGTAGGGCTGGTGCTGCTCATCGTGTGCGCGAACGTGGCGAATCTGCTGTTGGCCCGAGGGGCGAGTCGTCGCGCCGAGCTCGCGCTCCGCGCCGCTCTGGGAGCGAGTCGGCCCCGGATCACGCGGCTGTTGTTCTCGGAGAGCGCGGTGTTGGCATCGATCGGTGGCGTCGGAGGGATCGCCGTGTCGTTCGGCGCGCTCCGGTTGCTCCGGGCCATCGAGCCCGGAGTCGTCCCGAGGATGGACGAGGTCGTCCTCGACGGGACAGCCCTGGGGTTCGCCCTCGGCATCTCGGTCCTCACCGGTGTGATCTTCGGGCTCCTCCCCGCACTCGCCTCCTCTCGCATCGACCTGACGTCGCGCCTCGAGAGCGGTGGTCGGGGGGCCGGGGGCTCGGGAGGAAAGGCCCGGAACGTCCTGGTCGTGGCGGAGGTCGCGATGTCGTTCGTGCTGTTGATCGGGGCCGGGTTGCTCATCCAGACCTTCTCGCGTCTCCAGTCCGTGGACCCGGGATTCGAGCCGGAGGGGACGCTGATCGCCAACGTCTCGCTCCCCGTGTCGCGGTACGATACCGAGGACCTACGGGTGGGGTTCTTCACCCGGCTCCGCGAGCGTCTCGGCGCGATCCCGGGGGTCGAGGGCGTCGCGACCGGCTCCTATCTCCCGCTCACGGGCGGGGGAAACGACACGTACATCGGCATCCCCGGGCGGTTGGAGCTCGGGACCGATCAGCAGTTCAACTCGCAATTCCGGGTCGTGAGCCCGGACTTCTTCGACGTGATGGGGATTCCGCTGTCGCAAGGACGCTCGTTCACGGTTGCGGACCGAATCGGAACGCCTTCGGTAGCGCTGATCAACGAGCCGTTCGCGGCGGCGATCTTCCCCGACGAGAACCCGGTCGGGCAGCGTATCCAGATCGATCTGACCGAGCCCCATATCGCGGAGATCGTCGGCGTGGTGGGTCCCGTCCATCACTACGCGCTCGGGGGGACTCCGGGGCTCCACGTGTATCTGCCCTACGCCCAGGTGCCGATCCATCCGTATCAGCAGATCGTGCTCCGGACGTCCGTGGAGCCCAGCTCGCTCGTCTCCGCGATCGGCCCCGCGGTGGCGGATGTCGATCCGCTCCAGCCGGTGGCTCAGGTGGCTGCGTACCGGGACGTGGTCGGTCGGACGGTATCGCAACCGCGTTTTCAAGCCCTGCTGCTCGGCGTGTTCGCCGCTGTCGCGCTGACGCTCGCGATCATCGGCCTGTACGGCGTGCTGAGCTATCTGGTCGCGCAGCGCGCCCGAGAGGTCGGCGTACGCGTCGCCCTCGGCGCGACCAAGCTCGACGTGGTCGGCCTCTTCATGCGCCGCGGTCTGCGGCTCACCCTGGCCGGCTTGGGGGTCGGGCTTCTGGCGGCCTTCGGGCTCACGCGCTTGATGGCGAACCTGCTCTTCGGGGTCGGCGCGACCGACGCGGGCACGTTCGCCGTCGTATCGGGGCTTCTCGTCCTGACCGCGCTGGTCGCGAGCTACGTCCCCGCCCGCCGCGCCGCCCGCTTCGACCCGACGACGACCCTCCGCCAGGACTGAGCGGTCGGAGCCGCATCCGCGCCCTCGGGGTCGCGTTACGAGTCGGAACGGGGAGGGATCGCGAGCGCGGCCACGCAGACGACGGTGAGCGTCGCGCCGATGATGAGGAGCGCGGGCGAGCCCCCTTCCACGACCGCCACGATCCCGAACAGCGCGATCGCGTTCGCGACGAGGTTGATCACGAGGCCCCAGACGCGGAGCCGCCAACGCCCGAGCTTCCGGTCCATGTCGATCATCCGAACCACCAGCCGAGCCGGTTCATCACGTAGACGATCGCGATCGCGTTCATGAGCGTGATCCCGAGCACGATCCCGAGATTCCACGCATAGGAGCGACTCCGGTGCTCGCCCAGGACCGCCGCATCGTTGAACAACAGGTACATGGACCACCCCACGACATTGCCCGACAGCGAGAGAAACGCGGCGATCACGATCACGATCCACACGGGGTTGGCCGCCCATGCCCCGATGAGACCCGCTTGAGGGAGCAGGATCGCGATCTTCCACCGCGTGGATCGAACGTCCGGCTCCCACCCCAGCGCCTCGTGAAGCGCCATCGCCCCGGCGAGGCTCATCCCCACGGTGGTCGAGATCGGTACCGCCAGGAACCCCAGAAAGAACAGCGCCTCGGCGCCCCGCGCCCCCAGGAGCGGCGCCAAGGCCCGTGAGAGCTCGGGCGCGGTCTCCGGGGCGGCGAGGCCCGATCCGAAGAAGGTGCCCGCGAACAGCGCGATCACCAGGAGGTTGACGACGACGAACGGGAGGAAGAGGCCGACGCCGATATCCATACGCCCGAGCGCTTCGTGCTTGGGACCCCACCCCCGGGCCAGACCGGCGTAGTGAAGAAACACCCAATCCATGACACCGACGGCCGCCGCCGAAGACGCGATGAAGAGGTCGACGCCCTCGCCGCCCGGCGGAAGCCAGGGGACGAAGGTGCCGCGCAGCGCCGCGCCCCAGTCCACGCCCACGAGCGCGAGCGACACGCCGAACGCGACGAGCATCAACCCGATGCAGACCTTCATGAAGGTCTCGACGAAGCGCGTGCCGCGCGATCCGCCGCGACCGTAGCTGAGGAGGATCCATATGGTGATGGCGGCGTACGCGACCGCGGTGACGAGCGTCGGGAACGAGACGCCGGCCAGCCCGCCCAGCGACTCGATGAGGTGCGTGCCGAGGCTCACCTGTCCGGCGTTGAAGATCACGGCCACGGCGAGGCACCCGATGATGCCCGTGAGGAAGGAGCCGACGATCCGCCCGTGCCGTCGATTCTGCTCCCGGATCACGCGAAACCCGCCCCGGCACGTGAACCGGACCATGACGGCGAGCATGAACGTGCCCATGCCCACCGAGAGCCAGATCATCCACATGGTTTTGTAGCCGAAGCGCGCGCCCGAGAGCATCGACGCCGTGAGCGATCCCGCTCCGAGCGTGAGCGCCGCCCCCATGAAGCCCGGTCCACCGAGCTTGACGTAGCCCCAGAGACGCGCGGGGAGAGGACGCGACGCCAACGCTTCGAGTCGGGCGACCTCCGCGTCGAGCGTCTCGCGCGGGATGGAGTCCGCGATCGGGTATCGGGTCCGCGCGTCCCCGGCCGGGGCGTCGCTCATGGTCGCTCGAGTCGTGCGCGACGCCTCACGACGGCCTCCGTGGTCGGGTTGCCTGCGCCGGATCGGGACCGTGATCATACGCGTCGAGCGATACGACGAGCGAGGCCGCGAGAGGAGCGCCGACGGTGGAACACGATCATGTCCAACAGACGCTCGATGGCTCACCCGCCATCTCGAGTTGGGGGCTCACGGTGCGGCGGATCGACCACGATGAGGGACGTGTCTCGCTCCGCATGCCGTTTCTCCCCCACCTCGAGCGCGGGAAGGGAAGCGGACAATTCCACGGCGGTCCGATCGCGAGCCTGATCGACGTAGCGGGCGATGCCGCGATCGCGATCTATCTCGACGGCTGGGTCCCGACCATCAACCTCCGGGTCGATTACCTACGGCCCGCCACCGGGGCCTATCTGGATGCGCACGCGACGGTCCGGCGGCGGGGCCGGACGATCGGCGTCGTGGACATCGACGTGCTCGACGACGAGGACCGGCTGTGCGCCGTCGGACGGGGCACCTACAGCACGATCGTCGGGTGAAGGCGGTCGTCTACGAACGCCACGGGGGACCCGAAGAGCTGAGGGTCCGGGAGGTCGCCGACCCGGAGCCGGGTCCCGGCGAGGCCGTGGTCCGCGTGCGCGCCGCCGGGCTCAACGGGTTCGATCCGATGATGCTCGCCGGGTCGACCGGGTTGAAGGTCCCGTTCCCCATGACGCCGTGCGGGGACGCCGCCGGCGAGGTCGTCGCGTTCGGACCCGATACCGAGACGTCCGCCCTCGCCGAAGGCGACCGCGTGATGCTGGACCCGTCGATCCCCGGCCGCGGTATGTTCGGGGAGACGATCCCGGGCACCTGCCGCGAGCTCATCGCGGCCCCCGCTTCCGCGCTCGTCCCGATCCCCGACGGGGTCGGCTTCTCCGCCGCGGCATCGATCCCCGTCGCCTACGGCACGGCGCTCCGCATGATGGAAGAGCGCGGTCGCGTCGCGGGTGGCGAGAAGGTGCTCGTCCTCGGCGCCACCGGGGGTGTGGGCTGCTGCTGCGTTCAACTGGCGAAGCGCGTCGGGGCGGAGGTGATGGCGACGGGACGGGGGGAGTGGAAGCTCGAGCGCCTGCGCGAGCTCGGCGCGGACCACGTAGTGGACACCGCGTCGCAGGACTTCGTCGAGCTCGTCCGCGAAACCTGGGGCAAGCCCCGCTACAAGCGTCCGGGCGGCGGCGCGGCCGTCATCGTCAACTATATCGGCGGCGATACCTGGGCCCGGTCGCTCAAGGTGCTGGCCGAGGGCGGCCGCATGCTGACCTGCGGGGCGACGGCAGGATACGACCCACCGACCGATATCCGGTACATCTGGAGCTTCGAGCAGACGATCATCGGGTCGGACGGCTGGACCCGCGAAGGTCTCGAGCGTCTGCTCGTCATGGCGGCGGATCGATCGCTCGTCCCCGTGGTCCACGCCGAGCGCTCCATGGAGGACGCGCACGTCGCCATGCGGGAGCTCATCGACCGCGATGTGTTCGGGAAGTCGATCCTCCTGCCGTGACCTCCGATCCACGCCGTCGATCGAACTTCGGGTACTGGTGCGACCGCGCCGTCCGGGACCATTCGGACCGGGTCGCGCTCATCGACCTGTCGTCCGACCCGGCCCGCGAGATCCCGTACGCGGAGCTCGACCGACGGATGGACCGGGTCGCCTCGCTCCTCGCGTCGCGCGGGCTCCGCCCGGGCGATCGGCTCGCGATGGCGATCGGGAACCGATTCGAGTTCGTCGAGATCATGTACGGCGCCATGCGATCGGGGGTCGTGCCCGTCCCGCTCAATACGCGGCTCGGTCCCGACACCCTCGACTACATCATCCGCGACGCCGGGTGCGCCGGGGCGGTCGTGGATCCCGCGGTCTGCGAGCGGGCCGTCGGTGTCGTCGACGATCTCGGTCTGGAGACCCGGCTCGCGTTGACGCGCCCCGGGGGCGACCCGCCGACCGGCTGGCGTGATTACTCCGACGCGCTCGAGAGGTCGGCGGAGTCGTTCGACCCGCCGCCCCTCCCGGACGATCACCCCTGCTTCCAGCCCTACACGTCGGGATCGACGGGGCGTCCGAAGGGGGTCGTGCTCACGCACGCCGGTCAGCTCTGGTGGGTCCGGTGCCTCGAGACCTACTGGCCGGCGCGACCCGATTCGCGCGCGCTCGCGGCGGTGCCTCTGTATCACAAGAACGCGATGGCGGGGGCCGTGAAACCGATGCTCCAGGCGGGGGGGTCGGTCGTCATCCTGCCGGACTTCGAGCCACGCCGCTTTCTGCGGACCCTCGCCGAGTACCGGTGTACGACGGTCGGCGCCGTGCCGGCGGTGTTCACGCTCCTTCTCCAGAACGACGACCTGATCGAGACGCTCGACTTCGGCGCGCTCGAATCGGTCAAGATCGGGTCGGCGCCCGTGCCCGAGGAGCTCATGGCGGCGGTGTCGGAGGCGCTCGACGTCGATGTCGGCGAGAGCTACGGTCTGACCGAAGGAGGACCCGTGATGCTCGGCCCCCCGCTCGATGAGCGACCCGTGCCGTACGGGAGCTGTGGCGTGGCGTGGCCCGAGGGCGAGGTCAAGCTGGTCGATCCCGCGTGGAGTCGATCCGGCTCGGTCTCCGAGCTCGAAGACCTATCGGACGGCGAGCTGTGGGTGCGCAACCCCGGCGTGACCCCGGGCTACCACGGACTCGACGACGTCAACGCCGACCGACTCAAGGACGGCTGGCTGGCGACCGGCGATCTCTTCCACCGCGACGCGGAGGGCTTCTTCTACTTCCGCGGGCGCACCGACGACATGTTCAACAGCGGTGGCGAGAACATCTACCCGAAAGAGGTCGAGAACCTCCTGCTGTCGCACGAAGGCGTGGCCGACGCGGCGGTCACGCCGGTCCGCCACCCCGTCAAGGGGCACGTGCCCGTGGCGATGGTCGCTCGGCGCCCCGGCTCGAGCGTCGACGCCGACGCGCTCAAGCGCTTCACGCTCGAGAACGGCCCCGCCTACGCCCACCCGCGTCGTGTCCTCGTCGTGGATGCCCTCCCGCTGAGCGGCGTCGCCAAGGTGGATCGGGCCGCCGTCGCGGAAACCCTTGAGGCCGAGTTCGAGGCCGACTTGGCCCGCGACTGAAACGGAACCCGGATTTGTTCTTACTGATGGACGCCCGAAGACGTCGGCACGCGAGGAACGGAAGACCTACACCATGGACACGACCGAAACGATGTCGCTCCGCGAGCGGTTCGCCGCCGCGCCCGACTTCCCCGGATATCTGGAGACCGTCGAGAAGAACCGCGACCTGTGGCATAGCGTCGCGAAACGAGCCACGATCTCGGATGAGGACGCGGAGCGCGCGCGCGCGATTCCCGGTTCGTGGAAGCTGCTCGCGCTCACGGAAGACTGGTGCGGCGATGCCGTGAACACGCTTCCGGTGGTCGCGCGGCTCGCTGAGCGGACGCCCGGGCTCGAGCTCCGCGTCCTGCTCCGCGATGAGAACCTCGACATCATGGACGCGCACCTGACGAACGGAAAAAGCCGCTCCATCCCCATCGTCGTCATCTACGACGAGGACTTCCGAGAGCGCGCGTGGTGGGGCCCTCGACCGACCGAGATCCAGAACTGGGTCATGGAGGAGGGACTCGACATGGACGCCGAACCGCGGTACAAGGAGGTCCGACGGTACTACGCGCGCGACAAGGGGCGCTCGACGGTCGACGAGCTGTTGTCGCGGATCGAGGGCGTCGCGAACGAGCCGTGATCGGCGCTGGTGCCGCACCGCTACGCGTACCGCCCGCTCGACCGGGATCGGACCCGCGAGGCGGCATCGAACGATCGAAACCCGCTCTACGGTCGATCGCCCCCGCGATACGTACGGACCGGTGGGAGCCTCGCGCCGGTGCCACCCGGCGGTTCCGTCTCGGCCACGACGGGGAGGCGCAGCGTACCGATGCCATCGATCGAGGCTTCCACGACATCGCCGGGCCGTAGGAATCGCTGCTCGCCGCGAACCGCGGTGCCCATCCCGACACCGCCCGACGTGCCGTTGTTGATCACATCGCCGGGGAAGAGCGTCACGATCGAGGACCCGTACTCGATGAGCTCCCACAACGTGTGGATCATGTCCCCGGCGGTGGCCTCCTGCATCGGCTCGTCGCCGACGCTCAGCGTCTGACGCAGGTTCTCCATGGGGTCGCCGTAGAACTCCTTCGGCACGATCCACGGGCCCATCGGCGCGAACGTGTCGTGCCCCTTGCCCACGAACCAATCCGACGTGAGGGGATTGCCGCCGGGGGGGCGACCGCCTCGGTCCGACACGTCGATCGTCACCGTGTATCCGAACACGTAATCCTGCGCATCGGTCGCCGAGACATACTTGGCCGCACGCCCGATGACCGCGCCGAGCTCGACCTCCCAGTCGGTTCGATCGCGGCCGAAGGGGATGACGATCCGGTCGCTGTTCCCGATGACCGCGCCCCGGGACGGCTTCAGAAACAGATAGGGAACCCCACGGTTCTTTCTCCGCTGCCGCCGGGCCTCGCGTCGCTCCTCCTCGGTTCCCGTCTCGTTGACGTGACTGTAGAAGTTGACCGCGGCGTTGAGGATCTTGCCCGGGTACCTGATCGGCGGGAGCGTGCGGACGTCTCGGAGGTCGTGGACAAAGGCCGGTCGCGACCCCTCCAGCGCTCGGCTCGCCGCGAGATCGTTCACGATCTCGTAGAGCCGCAGCCTCACCCCGTACTCGTAGCGCCCGATCAAGTCGAGCATGTCGATCGGCGCGGGCACGCGAGGATAGGTCGGGTTTCGCTCGAGCGCGGCGTTGGCCGCCTCGATGTCGACGATGACCGCATCGCGGAGGACCAGGGCGACACGCGGCGTCCCGTCGATCTCGAACGTGCCGACCTTGAACGGCTCGGCGACATCCGCGGGGGGGCCGCTCTGCGCGCGCAGGCCGGTCGCGCTCGCGAGGGCTACGATCGTGACGAGTCGGATCAGGCGTCGCATGGCGAGCTCCGGGCTGGAGTTGCGAGGGATGACGACCCTCTGACGTTGTAGTCGTCGCGACCGACGGCTGTCAACGCGAAACACCGCCGCCTTGGCGTCGTAGGGCTCGCCGGCACACCTTGGCGAGTGGCGAAGCTCGGTCACGGCCCCGACTCAAGGAGCACTCGCATGTTCGACCGCCTCGTTCGAAAGCCCTCGAAACGCCGGTTCCCGAAGGTGAACCCCGGGAGCGACGTCCCACCGGATGACGTCGCGGGTGACGGGCTCCGAGACTCGTGGAAGGATCTTTTTCGACCGAGACCGAAACGCGACGAGCGCGGACCGCGGAAGAAGATTCGCCGGCCCGGGTCGGTCCACGGGCTGGTCTTCGTCTTCGTGTCGTCGGCCGGGGCGCTCGGGTGTGGTGGCGAGCCTCGGGGAGCCACGGCGGAGTTCGCCTCCGCGCGCGTAGACTTCGACGAGCCGCCGGCCACCAGGACCGACGATGTCGTCGATGTCCTCCACGGCGTCGAGGTGCCGGATCCGTACCGCTGGCTCGAGGATCAGGAAGCGCCCGAGACGCGCGACTGGATCGACGCTCAAAACGCATACACGGACGGCGTCTTCGAACAGATCCCGGGTCGCGATCGGCTCACGGCCCTCGCGACGCAGCTCCTACGCGTCGACCAGCAAGGCACCCCCACCGAGAAAGGGGGTCGCTACTTCTATTCGAAGCGTGGGCGCGATGACGATCTCCGCATCCTCTACTTCAGCGACGGCTACGGCGGAGAAGAGCACGTCCTGCTCGACCCGCACGAGATGAGCGAGGACCACACGACGACGGTCGGTCTGGCCGATATCTCGGATGACGGGGAGCTCGTCGTCTACAGCATCCGCGAAGGCGGTGTGGACGAGACCGCCCTCCGGTTCCGGGACGTCGAGACCGGCGAAGACCTCGAGGATGCGTTCCCGCCGGCGCGATACGGATCCGTGTCGCTCACGCCGGACAAGGGCGGGTTGTACTACGGGAAGTACGGCTCGCAGGAACCGAGGCTGTATTTCCACCGCATGGGCACGGACCCCTCGCAGGACGTCGAGATCTTCGGCGAGGGATACTCACAGGCCGACATCCCGATCGCGATCCTGTCCCCGGACGGGGAGTGGATGCTCGTCACCGTGATCCACGGATCGTCGGGACCGACGGAGCTCTACCTCCAGCGCATGGGTGAGGACGGGCGACCGCGCGGCGAGTGGCGCGAGATCATCAACGACGGCGCGTCCCGGACGTTCGGGAGCTTCGCCGGCGACAAGCTGCTGCTGACCACGGATCTGGACGCGCCCAACAGTCGGGTCGTGGTCGCGGACCTCGAAAACCCCGGGTACGAAGGTTGGGTCGATGTCGTCCCCGAGTCGGACGACCGGGTGATCCAGGGGGCGAGTCCGGTCGGGGGGTACTACTTCGTCTCCTATCTCGAGAGCGTGCAGCCGCGCGTCGCTCAGTACGATACGGATGGCGAGCTGGTGCGGGAGATCCAGTTCGACGTGCTCGGCTCCACGTTCGGCCCGTCGGGGGAGTGGGAGAAGGACGAGGCGTACGTGACGTTCACGTCGTTCCACGTCCCGACCACGAGCTACCGACTCGATGTCGAGACCGGCGAGAAGGAGATCTGGTTCCAGAC
This sequence comes from Gemmatimonadota bacterium, assembly GCA_022360695.1. Classification (GTDB taxonomy): domain Bacteria; phylum Gemmatimonadota; class Gemmatimonadetes; order Palauibacterales; family Palauibacteraceae; genus Palauibacter. The sequence goes on along the minus strand of JAKSCH010000009.1, from coordinate 3,844 downwards.
CGACATCCCGATCGACACCGGCGCGATGGAAGTGAAACAGGTCTGGTACGATTCCAGGGACGGCACGTCGGTTCCGATGTTCATCGTGCACAAGCGGGATCTCGAGCTCGATGGCACGAATCCGACCTACCTCACCGGGTACGGCGGCTTCAACGTGTCGCGGACACCGGGCTTCTCGGCTCAGGCCGCCGCGTGGGTGGAGATGGGCGGCGTCTACGCGCTACCCAATCTGCGCGGGGGCGGGGAGTTCGGTGAAGCGTGGCACCAGGCCGGGATGTTCGGGAACAAGCAAAACGTGTTCGATGACTTCATCGCGGCGGCGGAGTACCTGATCGAAGAGAGGTACACGAGCTCCGACCACCTGGCGATCGCGGGCGGCTCGAACGGCGGGCTGCTCGTCGGGGCCGCCATGACGCAGCGCCCCGAGTTGTTCGGCGCCGTCGTCTGCACCTACCCGCTCCTCGACATGGTCCGGTACCACGAGTTCATGGTCGCGCGGTTCTGGATCCCCGAGTACGGATCCGCCGACGATGCCGAGCAGTTCGAGTACATCCACGCGTACTCGCCCTATCACAACGTCGAGCCGGGGACCGACTACCCCGCGACGCTGTTCATCACGGGGGACGGCGACACTCGCGTGGCACCGTTACACGCCCGAAAGATGGCGGGTCTCGTCCAGGCCGCGAACGGTGGGGAGAACCCGATCCTGCTCCGCTACCACACGAAGGCCGGGCACTCCGGGGGGCAGCCGGTCTCGGAGCAGATCGAGCAGATGGTCGACACCATGAGCTTCCTGTTCTGGCAGGTCGGAAGCGACTGACCGCCCGAACGAACGCGCGTGGCGATCGGCGGCACCCACGCGTCGACGACGGAGACGCTCCGAGATCGAGCAGCCGTAGTGGCGGCGGTGCGCGCGACGCCCGGCGCGCTATGCGCTCAGGGCACGGGTCCGTCGAGCTGCTCGATCGTCGCGGTCGATGGTCCACGCTCGGCTTGGAGTCGCCGGGCCGTCGCCTCGGCGGCGCGCATCGCGCGCAGCATGTTTCCCGCGGCGAGCTGACGGAGCTCCGATTCGCTCCATCCGCGACGCGACAGCTCGGCGAAGAGCGCCGGGTACGTCGACACGTCCTCGAGGCCGACGGGTCCGCGTGGGATGCCGTCGTAGTCCCCCCCGATCGCCACGTGATCGATCCCCGCCACATCCCGTATGTGCTCGACGTGGGCGACGACATCGGCGAGCGTGGCGCGAGGCGCGTCCTCCGGCGGACCCGTGTACGTGCGCACCTCCTCGTTCACGAACGGCTCGACGAACGTCACCATCACGACACCGCCGTTCTCCGGAAGACGCCGGAGCACGTCATCGGGGACGTTGCGGGGGTGCGCGGTGAGCGCTTTCGCCGAGGAGTGCGAGAAGATCACGGGCGCCTCGGCCACGTCGAGCGCGTCGTGCATGCTCTCCGGTGAGACGTGCGAGATGTCGACCAACATCCCGAGCCAGTTCATCTCGCGTACGACTTCCTCCCCGAACGGCGAGAGACCCCCGAGCTCGGGCAGCCCGCAGCAGGAGTCGGCCCAGTCGATGTTCGCGCTATGGGTCAACGTCATGTAGCGAACGCCGAGCGCATAGAACGCCCGCAGGGCGCCGAGCGAGTTCTCGATCGCGTGACCGCCCTCCATCCCCAGCAGCGACGCGATGCGTCCCTCGCCGAAGATGCGCATGACGTCGGCGGCGGTCCCGGCAAACCCGAGCTCCTCACGGTGATCCGAGATCACCTGGAGCGCGATATCGATCTGCTCGAGCTGCATGCGCGCGGCGCTCCCATCCTCCATCGACGAGGAGGGAACGTACACCGACCAGAATTGCGCACCGACCTGTCCGGCGCGTAGGCGCGCAAGATCCGTATGACCCGCCGCGTCGCCCGAGATGTCGTACGCACGGACGTCCATGGGCGCATCGGCGCCCCGAATCGCCCACGGGAGGTCGTTGTGTCCATCGAACAGAGGCACGCTGGAGAGCACGCGCTTGGCGATCTCCATGTGGTCGTCCTGCGCGACGGCATGCGGGGCGAGGACGAACGCCACGGCACAGATCAGGACATGGGGTAGGGCACGCTTCATCGGTCTTCTCGGTTCGCGGGGGTGGACTCGTATTCTGGCTCATCATGGGGGGAAGCGTCGCGGCGCGCCACGCGAGCGCTATCTTCCGACCATGCTCCTCAATTGCGACATGGGCGAGAGCTACGGCCCCTGGGAGAAGGGCGACGATGCCGCCGTGATGCCGCTCATCGACTGGGCGAACATCGCGTGCGGCGGGCACGCCGGCGATCCGGACGTGATGGTGCGGACCTTGGAGCTGGCCCGCGACCACGGGGTGAAGGCGGGCGCACACCCCGGGTACCCGGATCGACGCAATTTCGGACGGGTTCGGCTCCTCGGGCCGGTGGACTCGCTCGTCCACGAGGTGCAGGCGCAGATCGGCGCGCTCCAGGCGCTGGCGCGGTCGCTCGACGTGACGCTCCACCACGTGAAGCCGCACGGTGCGCTCTATCTCGCGATGATGCACGACGAGGACCTCCTCGTCCGGTTGGCGGAGGGCGTGTCCGGTGTCGACCCGTCGTTGGTCTTCGTGCTCCAGGCGACGCCCGATCGCGCGCGCCACGTCGAGTTGCTGGCGCACACGAACCTCGATCTCGCCTTCGAGGCGTTCGCGGACCGGCGCTACGCGGGGGACGGTCGGCTCCGAGCGCGTGCCGAGCCGGGCGCCGTGTTGCACGATCCGGATGACGTCGAGCGGCACGTGCGCGGGCTGTTGGCGGGTACGGTGGATACGCCCGACGGGCCTCTGGCGGTCGAGGCGGACACGCTGTGCGTGCACGGCGACAACCCCGTCGCCGTCGCCTCGCTCGAGCGAATCCGTGGGTTGATCCCCCGCGACGCGTGATCCAACACCCAGGGCCGCTCAGCGCGCTCGTCGCGCTCCCTGTCGATCCGAACCCCGAGGGACTGGCTCGGGTCCTCGAGCTCGAACGCCGGGCCCGCGAGGCGTTCCCGGATCTGCAATCGACTGTCCCCGCCTTCAACCGCTTGCTGCTCGAAGGACGGGCGCGGAGCTGGGAGCCGGAGGAGATCGACGCCCGCATCGGGTCGCTGGTCGAGGCGTGTCTGCGCGAGCCGGTCTCCGCTCTCGAAGGCCCCCTCACGACCCTACCGGTCTGCTACGACGAGGAACTCGGGCCGGACCTGGCGGACGTCGCGCGGTCGAGCGGGCTCGAGACGCGTGATGTCGTCGAGCTCCACGCTTCGGCGACGTACGTGGTGCTCGCCACCGGGTTCGCGCCGGGGTTCGCCTATCTGGGGGATCTGGACGAGCGGCTCGCGGTGCCCCGACGACCCTCGCCGCGGGCCCGCGTCGAGGCGGGGTCGGTCGGCGTCGCCGATCGCCGCACCGGGGTCTATCCGTCGGCCGGCCCCGGCGGGTGGCAGCTCATCGGTCGGGTTCCCTCCGGGCTGTTTCGCGACGCCGAGGCTCGGGTGGCCCTGTTCGAGCCCGGGGGGCGGGTACGGTTCCGCGTCATCACGAGGCGCGACTACGAGGCGGAAGCGCGGTGAGCGGCCGCGCCGTCGTCGTCCGACCCGGACCCCTGTGCACGGTCCAGGACCTGGGTCGGCGCGAGGGGCGTCGACGGGGTCTCTCGCCGGGGGGCGCGATGGACCGGGGCGCGTTTCTGTGGGCGAATCGGCTGTTGGCCAATCCGCCGGACGCGTCCGCGCTCGAGGTCTCGCTCGGAGGATTGCAGCTCGCGTTCGACGCGGCGACGACGATCGCGCTCACCGGTGCGGACTG
>JAKSCH010000502.1 GCA_022360695.1 Gemmatimonadota bacterium | reverse complement strand
CGTTGACGGCCGAACTCGGCTTCCACGGCCGCGCGCTCCCCCTCCGCCGCGCGCTCGGACGCGTCACCGCCACACCCGACGAGTCCGCCGGCGAGCGCGATGACCGACATGAGCGCTGCCGTCCTTCCGTATGTCACTAGTTCTCGCTCAGCTCTTCATCCAGATCGATCAGGGAGAGCAGCACCTCCCGGGGCTTCGACCCCTCGGCCGGGCCTACTACCCCGGCGTGGTGCAACTGATCGATGATCCGCGCCGCCCGGCCGTATCCGATCTTGAGCCGGCGTTGGAGGAGGCTCGTCGAGCCCGCCGAGTTCGCGATCACGATCTCCGCCGCTTGGCGGAACAACGCGTCCCGGTCGTCCATGCCGTCGCTCGAGACCGAGCCCTTCGAGTCGGCTTCCTCGAGCTCTTTGACGACATCGAGGATGTCCTGCTCGTCCGGCGCCTCTTCCTTCGCTCGTTCCTTCGCCCGCTCCCGATACCAGTCGAGGATCCGCTCGGTTTCGCCGGAGGAGATGAAGGCGCCCTGGATCCGGACCGCGTCCGATTTCCCGGGGGGCAGGAACAACATGTCCCCGTTTCCGAGCAGGCTCTCGGCCCCGTTCTGATCGAGGATGGTCCGGCTGTCGATCTTCGACGCGACCCGGAACGCCACCCGACTCGGGACGTTCGCCTTGATCAGCCCCGTGAGCACGTTGACCGACGGGCGTTGCGTCGCGATCACCAGGTGGATCCCGACGGCCCTGGCCTTCTGCGCCAACATGGCGAGCGGGGTCTCGACCTCGGACTGCACCGTCATCATCAGATCGGCGAGCTCGTCGATGACGAGCACGATGTACGGGAGTCGACCTTCTTCGTAGGGCTGTGGATCGTCGGAGACGCCCCGCTTGGGAAGAAAGACCGCCCGGCCCTTCGTGAGTCTGTCGTTGAACTCCCCGAGGTTGCGACAAGCGTTCGCCGACAAGAGCGCGAACCGTCGCTTCATCTCGTAGACGGCCCACTTGAGGACCGAGGCCGCCTCGTCGTTGTCCGTGATCACCGGGTGGCGCAGGTGCGGGAGATCTCCGTACACCGAGAGCTCGACCATCTTCGGGTCGACCATCAAGAGCCGAAGATCCGCCGGCGTGTACCGGCAAATGAGGCTCGTGATCAAGGTATTGATGCAAACCGACTTCCCCGAGCCGGTCTGCCCGGCGATCAACAGGTGCGGCATCTTGGTGAGATCCGCGGTGTACGGCTGACCGGAGAGATCACGCCCCAACGCGATCGGGAGGCTGAGTCGAGCCCGGCGATAGTCCGGGCTCTCGAGCACCTCGCGGATCCGCACCATCTCGGGGGCCGGGTTCGGCACCTCGACCCCGACCGCGCCCTTCCCCGGGATCGGGGCGACGATACGGACGGATGGCGCCTTGAGGGCCAGCGCCAGATCGTCGGCCCGCGCGGAGATCTGCCCGACCTTGACGCCCGGGGCCGGGACGACCTCGAACTGCGTCACGACCGGGCCGGTCGTCCACCCGCCGATCTCGCCCGCGATGCGGAACGTCGCGAGCTTCTCGATGAGCACGTTGCCCAGTCGGTCGAGGTCGCCCGCCGCGAGCCCGCTTCCCCGCGCGAGCGGCGCTTCGAGGAGCTCGATCGGCGGGAGAGCGTCCTGGTCGAGGTCGCCCGGGTCCGCGAGCGCGGGGATGTCGGAGACCTCTTCGGGCGCGGCCTCGACCGGTGCGCCGTTCTGCGACGGCTTCTTGCCGGCCGCGCTCTTCCTGGCGGAGCGCTTCTTGGCCGAGGGCTTCTTCGGCGTCGAGGGGGCGCTCGCCTCGTCGGCCGGAGAGTCGGGGACGAGCCGCGGCCCACCCGTTTCCCACGGCGTGGCTCCGGCCGTCTCGGGCTCCGCGCGGTACAGCTCGGCCACCGCCCCGGCCAAGCTCCGCGCCCCCACGGTCCCCGCCGACCAGCCGCGCACCGCGGCGCGTCCTCCTTGGGCCACGGTTCGCGTGAGCGACCAGCCGAGCGTCAGCACCAGCGTCACGACAAGGAGCGAAGCGAGGATCAAGAGCGCACCGATCCAGCCGAAGGCGGAGCTCAAGGCGCTCCCCACGGCCCGGCCGAGCCACCCGACCTCGGCCGCCGTGGCGCCGTCGCGCGACAGGATGATCCAGAACAGGGTGGGCAGGACGAGCACGAGCCCGGCGGGGAGCAGCGATGCGCGGATGGCTCGACCGGGGTCACCCCATCCCAGGAAGTGAGCGCCCCACACGAACGCCGAGATCGCGAGCATGGGCGAGAGCGGTCCGAACGCGAAGCGGAGCCCGCGGTTGAGAAAGGCGCCCGCCGGACCGATCCAGTTGCGTCCGTCGGTGGCTTCCGGCGAGATGAGCGCCAACCCGGCCAGCAGACCGAGCATGATGAGCGCGACGCCGAGCGCTTCCCTACGCTGTCCTTCGTCCAGCATTCAACCCTCCTCCTCCCCACCCTTCACGAACGCTCCATCGCGCCACACCGGGACCGTCTTCACGTCGTCCACACGCGCGCAGATCTCGAGGTCCGCCTCGAGCTCGAGCTGCCGAATCGCGGCCCCGGCTCCGGTAGCTCCGAGCGCCGCCGGCGTCGGCGATCCCAACCGACCCGCCAGCTCGCCCGCGACCCGCGCCCCATCGTCGAGACGAAGCGTCGGGTCCGCCGTCACGAGCCGCTCTACAAGATGGCCCGCACACCACGCGTCGTCCATGCTGACGCGACCTCGGCGCGCGCGGGCTCGTGACGAGGCGCGGCGCTCAGCTCCGGGCCAGGTACCGTTCGACGAACCCGGTATCGACGTCGCCCGAGACGAAGTCGGGGTGCGCGAGCACCTGTCGTAGAAACGGGATCGTCGAGTGGATCCCCTCGAGGATGAACTCTTCGAGGGCGTGGTACGCGCGGCGGCGAGCCTCGTCGCGCGTCGTCCCGTGGACAACGAGCTTCGCCAGCATCGAGTCGTAGAAGGGCGGGACGACGTAGCCGTCGTAGATGTGCGTGTCGACGCGTACACCGGGCCCCCCGGGCGCGTGGAACGTCGTGATGGTGCCGGGGGACGGGCGGAATCCCTGCTCGGGATCCTCCGCATTGATGCGGCATTCGATCGAGTGCCCCACCAGCGGGGGCGGCTCGCGCAGCGCGAGCTTCTCGCCGGCCGCCACGCGGATCTGCTCTTTGATGAGGTCCGTCGACGTCACCAGCTCCGTGACCGGGTGCTCGACCTGGATCCGGGTGTTCATCTCCATGAAGTAGAACTGCCCGTCGGGCGCCAGGAGGAACTCGACCGTGCCCGCGCCGTGGTATCCGATCGCGCGGGCTCCCTTCACGGCCGCCGCCCCCATCGCCTCGCGAAGCTCGGGGGTGACGGAGGGGCTCGGCGCCTCTTCGATCAGCTTCTGATGACGGCGCTGGATCGAGCAGTCGCGCTCGCCCAGGTGCACGACGCTTCCGTGCCGATCCCCGAGCACCTGGATCTCGACGTGCCGCGGTCGCTCGACGAGCTTCTCGAGATACACGGTCGGATTGCCGAAGTTGGCCTCCGCCTCGTTTCGAGCGACCGTGAAGCCGCGCTTGAACTCGTCCTCATCGAACGCGGCCCGCATCCCTTTCCCGCCGCCACCGGCCGCCGCCTTGATCATCACCGGGAACCCGATTCGGCGCGCCTCGGCCAGCCCGGAGGCCTCGTCGTCCGTCGGCTCCGTCGAGCCGGGGACGACGGGTACGTCGGCCGCGATCATGGTTCGACGAGCCTCCGCCTTGTCGCCCATCCGCCGGATCTGCTCCGGCGTCGGACCGATGAAGACGAGCCCGGCCCGCTCGCAGATCTCGGCGAACTCCGCGTTCTCGGCGAGGAACCCGTAGCCCGGGTGAACCGCGTCCGCGCCGGTGATCTCGGCGGCCGCCAGGATGCGCGGCACGTTGAGGTAGCTCTCGCGGCTCGGCGGGGGTCCGATACAGATGTGCTCGTCGGAGAACCGCACGTGGAGCGAGTCTTGATCGGCCTCCGAATGGACGGCGACGGTGCGGATGTCGAGCTCTCGGCACGCGCGGATGATGCGGAGCGCGATCTCGCCGCGATTCGCGATCAGGATCTTCCGGAACACGGGGCCTCGTCGGGCTGGGAGGGTGCGGGCGCTAGCCCGGCTCGATCCGGAAGAGCAAGGCGCCGAACTCGACGGGCTCGCCGTTCTCGACCGAGATCTCCCGGATCACGCCGCTCACCTCCGACTCGAGCTCGTTCATGAGCTTCATGGCCTCGAGGATGCACAGCGTCTGCCCGACCTCGATGCGATCCCCGACCGAAACGAACGGCGGCGAGTCGGGGGACGGCGCTCGATAGAACGTACCGACCATCGGCGACGTGATCTCGACGGTGCCGTCCGTCGCCGGCGCGGAAGCGGCGGGCGCGGCCGGCGTCGGCGCCGCGGCGGCTTCTTGAGGGGCCGGCGCGGGCGCCGGGGCGATCGAGGGCGTCGCGACGGGAACGGCCGCACCCTGCGGTGTCTTCCGGATCCGCACCCGCGTCGAGAGACGTTCGACTTCGAGCGAATCGATGTCCGATTCCTCGACGAGCCGGATGAGCTGCTTCAACCAATCCAAGTTCATGACGTCACCCGCGTGATGTACTTGTCTTCGGTTCGATCCACCCGGATCACTTCTCCGGTCTCGACGAACAGCGGCACCTGCACGACGGCTCCCGTCACCAGCTTCGCGGGCTTGGTACCGCCCTGCGCGGTATCCCCGCGCACGCCCGGATCCGTCTCGGCGATCTCGAGCTCTACGAACTGCGGAAGCTCGATGGCGAGCACGTCGCCGTCTCGGTTCAAGCCTTCGCATTCCATGTTTTCCTTAAGATACTTGAGCTGGTCCTCGCCGATCTGCTCGCCGGCGATCGGGATGAGCTCGAACGTCTCCATGTTCATGAAGTAGTAGAGCTCGCCATCCGTGTAGCTGTACTGAATCGGACGTCGCTCGAGCCGTACCTCCTTGATCTTCTCGCCGGCGCGAAACGTCTTGTCCGTGACCCCGCCCGCCATGACGTCCTTGAGCTTGGTCCGGACGAACGCGCCGCCCTTCCCGGGCTTGACGTGTTGGAAGTACGTGATCTGGTACAGGGTGCCATCGAGCTCGATGACCATCCCGTTCCGAAAGTCAGATGTATCTGCCATCGCTCGTGGTCGTCGTCTTCGTGTTCGAGAGCTGGGCGTCTAGGTCTAGAGCTGCGTGAGCTCGCGCGGAAGGTTGGTCAGCGTGCGGGGGCCCGTCTCGGCGACGAGCACATCGTCCTCGATCCGCACTCCTCCCTTGCCGGGAAGATACACGCCTGGTTCCACCGTCACCACGTTTCCGACTTCGAGCGAGTCCTCGGATCGAGTCGCCAGAGAGGGCCCCTCGTGCACCTCGAGACCGATTCCGTGACCGGTGCTGTGGCCGAAGTACTGGTCTTCGTCGTGTCGCGCCAGCGCCTCGCGCGCCCGCGCGTCGACCGATCGACAGGCAGCGCCGGCGAGCGCCGCGCTCCGCGCCAGCTCCTGCGCTTCGAGCACGTGCGCGTGGATCCCCGATTGCCAGTCCGCCGGCGCTCCGACCACGAACGTGCGGGTGATGTCGCTACAGTACCCATCGACGCGGGCACCGAAGTCGATCAGCACGAGATCGCCCATCTCGATCTCGCGGTCGCTCGGCATCGCATGCGGCAACGCGCTCCGCGGCCCGCTCGCCACGATCGCATCGAACGGCAGCGCCTCGGACCCCTGACGGCGCAGCTCGAGCTCCAACGCCACGGCGACGCTCCGTTCCGTCGGTCGGTCGTGCCAATCGATGCCCGAGAGCGTTCGATTCAAGGCCGTCTCGGCGACGCGGACCGCGCGCTCGATCGCCTCGATCTCCGTCGAGTCCTTCACGCGCCGGATCGTCTCGACGAGATCGCGCAGCGGCACGAGCTCGACGTCGGGGAGGATCTCCGCGAGTCGCTCGTGGTCGGCCACGGTGACGGTCTCGGCCTCGAACCCGCAGCGACCCACCGACTCCCGGACGACATCCGAGAGCGCGCCCATCCATGGGCCCCGCGCGATGTGGACGGCGGTCGGGCTCGAGACCTCGTCGCGCGCCTGCTCGTCGTAGCGAAAGTCGGTGATGAGGGTCGGGGCGCCGACGCGCGACAGCCAGAGCGCACCCGATGACCCCGTGAATCCGGTCAGATAGCGGATGTTGGGACGCGCCGTGATGAGGGCGGCGTCGAGCCCGTCGGCGTCGAGCGCGGCTTCGAGCGCGAGCCGCCGCGATGCCTGGAGAATCAACCGGCTTCCCGCGCCCGTAGGTGCGCCGTGAGCGCCTCGAGCCCGAACACGTAGCTCGACGCTCGAAACCCCGCGATCACCCCGAGGGCGCGGTCCGCGAGCAGCGAGGTGTGCCGGAACGGCTCGCGCGCGTACACGTTCGAGAGGTGCACCTCGACGAACGGACGACCCGAGCCCGCCAGCGCATCCCGGAGCGCCACGCTGGTGTGCGTCAGCGCGGCGGCGTTGACGATCCACCCGTCGACTCGATCGGCCTCTTGCTGGACCCAGTCGACCAGATCGCCCTCGTCGTTCGATTGGAAGAAGACGAGCTCGGAGCCGTCGGCCCGAGCGCGCTCTTCCAGCAGCGCCTCGATCTCGGCCAGGGTCTGGCCCCCGTAGTGCTCCGGCTCGCGTTTTCCGAGGAGGTTCAGGTTGGGCCCGTTCAGGACGCCGATCTTCATCGGCCGCTCAGGATCGCCCCAACCGCGTGAGCCACGCGGGCCAGCGATCCGGCGCGTCGGCCGGACGGCCTTCGGCCCTTCCGTCGAGCACCTCCTCGAGAAGCGTGCGCATCGAGACCGGCTCCCGAGCGGCCGGAGGCGGCTCCGGTTCCGACTCCGCAGGGGCCGGCGCGGCCCCGTCCGAGGCGGGAGGGGGGACGGGCGCCGGTGAGACCGCGGTCGGCTCGTGAAGGGCGGGCTCCGGCGCCTCGGGCTCGGAGGCCGCGCGCCGGGGGTCCAGACGTCTTCGCGCGTCGTCGAGCGCCGAGGCCAGCCGCGCGTTGTACGGGTCCCGCGCGAGGAGTCGTTCGTAGATCGCGATCGCACGCTCGAAGAGACCCTGCCGGACGTACAGCGCGGCGAGCGTCGCCGTCTCCAACTCCGTCGCGGCGTCACCTTCGCCGTCCCCCGCACTACGCTCGGCGTCGCTCGGCGCCGTCTCGTCCCCGGCGACTCCTTCGCTCGGTTCCGCTCGCGACACGTGGTCGCGGGTCCCGTTCGCGGCGCGTGTCTTTCGCCAGTCGTCATCGAGCTTGGCGAGCCAGTGGCTTCCTCGCGTCACGCCCTCGGACGTCGCGGGATCCGAGACGGGCTCGCGCTCGTCCCGCTTCTCGCCGCCCAGCTCGGCGAGCGCGGTCCGCGCCACGAGGTTCTCGGAGTCGATCTGCAAGACGCGCTCGAACGCCCGCCGCGCCTCGGCGATCCGGTCGAGGTCTTGCAGCACCCGCGCGTGCACGATGCGCGCGTTCAGATAGTGCGGATGGTGCTTGAGTCCCCCCTCGACGACTTCGAGCGCGCGTCGGGCATCCCCCGCCTTTCGGTACAGGTCGGCGAGACGCGCGAACGTGTGCGTCCGCGGGTCCTGCGCGGCGCGCTCGACGAGTCGCTCGATCTCTTCCGTGTGGTCTTTGTCGACGGCCACGGGTGTCTTCCGAGGTCGTGGAGGGAGGTGACGTCGGTCGCTTCGCCCGGAACATACCGGCCGTTTTTTTTTTATTGGCAAGGTGGGGATGACCCGGTTCGTTGCCCCGCATCGAGGCCGCGGGTACGTTTTCGTCCCTTCCCAGACACGATGGTTTTATTTCATCGAGAGCGGATCCGACGCCTCATGTTCATGAAGAAGATGCGCGACAGCGCAAAGTGGGTGATGCTGGTGCTCGCCTTCGCCTTCGTCGGCTGGCTCGTGTTCGAGGGCATCAACGACATGCGGGGCGGCAACCTCGGGGGCGAGATCAATCCGGTCGTAGGCGAGGTCGCCGGTCGCGATATCCGCTACAACGAATGGAACCTCTACCTCTCGAACCAGCTCCAGGCGGCCCGACAGACGGGGCGTTCGCTGAACGAGGAGGACGAGCGCGTCGTCACCGAGAGCGCGTGGCAGAGCCTGATCAACGCCACGCTGCTGCAAGCGGAGCTCGACCGCCTGGAGATCGAGGTCACGGACTCCGAGATCCAGCAGGCGTTCCTCACGCAGCCTCCGCCCGAGCTGCTCACCCACGCGGCGTTTCAGACGGACGGGCAGTTCGACATCGAAAAGTATCGACGCTTCTTCTCGGACCCCACGACCGACGAAGCGACGTTGCTCGGGATCGAGCAGTACTACCGTTCGCTTCTCCCGCGCGCCAAGCTCGATGCGCTGGTCAAGAGCGGCATCTACGTATCGGATGAGGAAGCCTGGCAGTTCTACCGCGACACCAACGAGACCGCCCGCGTCCGATTCGTCCGGATCGATCCGGATGCGGCCGTGCCCGACTCCGCGGTCCAGGTGACGGACGCGGAGATCCGTGCACGGTACGACGAGCGCGAAGACGAGTTCGTGCGGCCGGCCACGGCGCGGGTCAACATGGTCAGCGTCACCCTGCGGCCGTCACCGGCGGATACGGTCGCGGCCGGCGAGCGGGCGGCCGCGATCCACGCGCGAGTCACCGGTGATGAGGACTTCGAGACGGTGGCCACCGCGGAGTCGGGCGACCCCGCGTCGGCGCCTCAGGGCGGCTTCATGGGTCTCCGACCCCGGACGGCGTACGACGCGGCGCTCGCCGACGCCACGGATGGGTTGGCCATCGGCGCCATCACGGAGCCGATCGAGACATCGTTCGGGTTTCACATCGTGCGACTCGACGAGCGCACGCAGGACTCGCTCGGTCTCAGCCAGATCTTCGTCCCCGTCGAGATCTCGCCGGCGACGGAGGACTCGGTGTTCGATCTCATGGACGAACTGGAGGGAATCGCGCTGCTCGACGACCTCACGGCGGGTGCCGACTCGCTGGGCGTCGACATCTCGACGGACCTCCAGCTGATCGATGGCGTCACGTTCGTTCCGGGCGCCGGTGCGCTCGGGGTGGCGACGGACTGGGCGCTGGGTGAGGAGGTCGAGATCGGGGAGCTCTCGCAGTTCTTCGAGAACGCGACGGGCTTCCACGTGTTCGAGCTCCTGGGCCGTCGCGACGAGAGCCCGATCCCGCTCGAAGAGGCCGCGCCCGGCATCCGAGAAGAGCTCGTTCGCGAGAAGAAGAAGGACCAGGCGCGCGATGCCGCGCTCGCTCTCGTCGACGCGATCGGCGGCGGCGCATCGCTCGAGGAGGCCGCCGAGCGCTTCGGGTGGATGGCGCAGGAGTCACCCGTGTTCCGACGCGGGGACTTCGTCCCGGGCCTCGGGCAGGCCACCGAAGCGATCGGCGAGGCGTTCGGGGCGGCCGTCGGCGGCGCGAGCCGGGTCGCGGACGCCGGCGACGCCGTCGCCGTTCTGGAGGTGCTGGAGCGCGAAGAAGCGACGCGTGCCGGGTTCGAGGAGGTCAAGGAAGCGCTGCTGATACAGCTTCGGGCGGAGCGTACGCAAGAGTACATCGACAAATGGCTGACCGCGCTCCGTGAAGGGGCGGTCGTCGAAGATCACCGGGCTCGTCTCGATCAGAACGCCGACCAGGTCCCGGCGACGAGCTTCTGACCCGAGCGCCCCGCGCGCTTCGAGCGGACGACGACGGTCCCGACCCCGTTTCTCGTCGTCCGTCGAAACGGGGTCGGATGAGCCGGCCAGCTACGCTTCGGTCTTCGTCGCCTGCGGCTGGGGCGTCTCCTGCTTCTGCTTCGCCGAGCTATCGCCCGTGATCTCGGCGCGCATCTCGCCTTCTACGTCCTTGATCGACGTCTTGAACTCGCGGATGCCCTTCCCGAGCGAGCTCCCGATCTCGGGGAGCCGCTTGGCGCCGAACAGGAGCAAGATCGCGAGGAACACGATCAGCAGTTCCCAGGGGCTCAATCCAAACATCTCGGACTCCTTTTCAAGGCTCGCGTCGCGCTCTCTAGAGCAACGAACGCGCGAACCACGCTACCAATAATATACCGACGAGGCTCAGGAAGTTCGCCCGGAGCAGAATCGGGCCGAGCGTGACGGCGATCACGTTGAGATCGACGCTCAACGGGCCGACCGAGGCGGCGACCGTCGTGATGAAGAACTGTCGTGCCGCCGACTCCGGGATGGTGAGCGTCATGAGCTCGGTCAGCAACGCGCCGAGTATGAACCCACCCGCGATCACCAGCACGATCCGTCGTGGCGACCGTTCGGGTCGCCGACCGAGTTCCGCCACCTAGCGTACCCTCTCTACAACGTAGTCCACGGCCATCTCGAGACTCTGCGTACACTCGTTCTCGGGCAATCCGTGCAACCGCTCCCGGGCACGGGACGCCTGGGCTCGAGCCTCCGCGCGCGCGCCTTCCACACCTCCGCGAGCGTCGACGATGTCGATGACCTCGCGCACCGCCTCCGAATCCGGATCCGGATCCGAGAACAGGCGCTCGACCTTCGAGCGCTCGACCGCCGTCATGTTGGCGAGCGCCGTGATCAACGGCAACGTGACCTTGTGCTCGCGCAGGTCCTGGCCGCGTGGCTTCCCGGTCACTTCGGTCGGTGCCGCGTAGTCGAGCAGGTCATCGACCATCTGGAAGGCCATGCCGAGGTGGTACCCGTACTCGCGGAGCGGCTCGCGACGACCGGGAGCGCCCGCCATGGCCCCCAGCTCGCACGCGGCGGCGAGGAGTGACGCGGTCTTGCACTCACACAGCCGGTCGTAGTCGTCCCGGGTGAAGTCGAGACCATCGTGAAGCACGAGCTGCCGCATCTCGCCGATGGTCATCTGGTTCGCCGTCCGAGCGAGGATGGCGATCGGCTCGAGGTTGCCCAGGGCCGTGATCTCGATCACGGCGCGCGAATACAGGTAGTCTCCCGCGATGATCGCGACCTGGTGGGTCCACCGGTCGTTGACCGTGGGCATGCCGCGCCGCTTGGCTGAGTGATCCACCGCGTCATCGTGCACGAGCGTGGCGACGTGCAGGAGCTCGACGATCGCCCCGAGCCGGACCGCGTCCTCGGTGGGCTCGTCGTCCACCCCGTTCGCCAGGAGGAGAAGCGTGGGACGAAACAGCTTTCCGCTCCGCGAGAACAGGTATTCGCCCACCTCATCGAGCGATTCGAACCCGGATGGCACCATCCCGAGGAGCGCTCGCTCCACGGCGCTCAGGCGGTCCTTTACGGGTAGACGAACCTCTTCGAGGTCTACAGCGGTGGTCGAGAGCATGCTCTCCTCGGGGGGCGTGACACGGGGGAGAATCTCGGGATGCCCGCCAGGAAAGTCAAAACGCGCCCGGAGGCGCCCAAGCCTAGCGCGAGCAGGCGAGAATCCGGTCCTGAATGTCCCGGTAGTCGATGTCCACGCTGAAAATCCGCTCGTAGCAGAGGAGCGCTTTGGGGTGCTCCGCCAAACGCTCGTAGCACACCCCGAGCTGGTATAGGACCCCGAGCATCTCGCGATCGGTCTGGCCCAGGGACGCGAGCGCCTTCTCGAGCAAACGCACGGCGATCCGCGATTGCCCCTTCTCGAGAAAGGCTTCGCCGAGCAGCTCGTAGGCGAGCGGCGGCGGTGACGGCTCTCGGACGGCTCCCTGGAGCTCGCGGATCGCGTCGTCGAGTCGCCCCATCTCTTTCAGGCTCGCACCGTATTCGG
>JAKSCH010000052.1 GCA_022360695.1 Gemmatimonadota bacterium | reverse complement strand
TGCTCGAGAACGTCGACGAGCTCCCGCTCGCCACCGGAACCACGCTGGTCTGCCCGTTCGATTCGCTCCTCTGGCAGCGAAAGCGCGCCGAAGAGCTCTTGGAGTTCAAGTACTCGATCGAGATCTACGTCCCCGCCGCCAAGCGAAGATACGGGTACTACGCCCTCCCGATCCTCCACGAGGGTCGTCTGGTGGGGCGCCTGGATCCCAAGCTCCACCGCGATCGTTCGCTGCTCGAGATCAAGTCGCTCCACGTCGAGCCCGGGTTCGATCCGACGGCGAGCTTCGTCGGCGGGCTCGGGGACGCGGTGGAAGAGCTGGCGACCTTCGTCGGCGCCACCGACATCCAGATGCCCAGCGGGTGGATGCTGGCGCTGGGGTGAGCGACCGCTGAACGGACGCGCGGATGTCGCGCTCGTGGGCGGAGGCATCGTCGGGCTCGCCACCGCTCACGCCCTGGAGCGGCTTCGACCGGACCTCCGCATCGCGCTGCTCGAGAAAGAGCCTGCGGTCGGTCGGCACCAGACCGGCCGCAACAGCGGCGTCATCCACGCCGGTCTCTACTACGCTCCGGGATCGCTGAAGTCCGAGCTCTGCGTCAACGGCGGGCCTCGCTTGCGCGCGTTCTGTCGAGAGCGCGGGATCCCGATGACGCAGACGGGCAAGATCGTAGTCGCCACCTCGCGCGATCAGATCCCCGCGTTGGACGAGCTGGAACATCGCGCCCGGGCCAACGGGGTCGCGTTCGAGCGGACCGGCCCCCGCGGGATCGCCGACCGCGAGCCGTACGCGGCGGGCGTCGAAGCGCTGTGGATACCGTTCACGGGCGCGGTGTGCTTCGCCGACGTAGCCCGCGCGTTCGCCGCCGAGCTCGTGCGGGCCGGACATACGGTTCGGACGGAGTTCGAGGTCGTAGGCGCGCACCGGGAGGACGGCGGGACGAGGCTGCTCGGGACGTCGGGGGACGTCTCCGCGCGCATGGTCGTGAACTGCGCGGGGCTCCACGTGGATCGCGTCATGCGGCTGTTGGGCGGGGAGCCCGACTGCGCCATCCTCCCGTTTCGCGGTGAGTACTGGGGACTCGGCGAGTCGGCCGCTCGTCGGGTGCGAGGTCACATCTATCCGGTGCCCGACGCGCGGCTCCCGCACCTCGGGGTTCACTTCACCAGAGCCGTCCACGGGGACGTCGAGCTGGGCCCGAACGCGGTGTGGGCGTGGGGGCGCGAGGCGTACGGCCGTTTCTCCGGGAACTGGGCCGATGCGCTCGAGGCGCTGCGCTACCGCGGGTTTCGTGAGTTGGCGAAAACGCACTGGAGGACCGCGGTCGGCGAGCAGTGGCGATCGCTCAACAAGCGCGCCGCGGTGTCGAGCGCGCGACGCCTGCTGCCCGACCTCGAGCCGTCGGATCTCGTCCGGTGGCGTTCGGGGATCCGCGCGCAGGCCGTGGCGCCGAACGGTGAGCTCATCCAAGACTTCGTCGTGCACGAGAGACGTGGGGTGATCGACGTGCTCAACGCGCCGTCGCCGGCCGCGACCTCGTGTCTCGCGATCGGGGAATACATCGCGAAGAAGGCGATCGCACAGCTCGACTGACGGCTCGGGCTCGGGACACACCGCGAAGCCTCCGAGCCTTGCAGGGCCCGGACGACGCGGTCGATCTTCGAGACGGTAGCTGGTTCCTACACTTCTTCGATGGGACGGCTCGATGACCTGGACCTCGCACCGTTCGCCACCACGGCTCGCCCTGGGCCTCGCCGCCTCGACCGTCTTCGGCTCCGCGTGCGCGCCGCGGGAACCGTCGAGCTCGACGTCCGAGGATCGTTGCGCGGCCCCGGCCAACGAGATCGTCGCCGAGAACTGCCTGCCGGGTCACCCGGCCGCCGAGTGGGACATCAACGGCTACGGCGACCCGAGCATTCAAGGCTTCGGACACGACATCTCGATCGCCCGGGGTGAGACGATCCACTTCAAGGTCGACACGGATTCCGACGACTACCGCATCGACGTCTACCGAATGGGCTACTACGACGGCATGGGTGCCCGTCGCGTGGACACGCTCGAGCCGTCGGTGCCGCTCCCGCAGCGACAGCCCGATTGCCTGCGCGGCGACATCCCCGTGCTCGCCGAGGACGGGACGCTCGAGACCGCCGAGGCGCCGTTGTTCGACTGCGGCAACTGGGCCGTTTCCGCCTCGTGGCAGGCGCCGGCCGACGCGACGTCGGGGATCTACTTCGCGCGGCTGGTTCGCGAAGACCCCCGCGAGCCGGGGTTCTGGAAGAACGACCAGTTCGGTCCCGTGCCCATGCCGCCGGGCGCCGAGAACGACTCGCTGTGGGAGGCGCGCGGATACCGAGCGGTCATGGCCAACCCGCTCGACGAGCCGCGCGCCAGCCACATCTACTTCATCGTGCGCGACGACGACGGCGCGTCGGACCTGTTGTTCCAGACGTCCGACATGACGTGGCAGGCCTACAACCGCTTCGGCGGTCACAGCGTGTACGGTCGCTTGAACCCGGAGCGGCTCCGGCTCCACGGCGGGCCGCCCCGCGCGTACAAGGTCAGCTACAACCGTCCGTTCGAGACGCGCCACTACCGGGCCGTGAACAAGGTGTTCAACTCCGAGTACCCGATGGTGCGCTGGCTCGAGCGCAACGGCTTCGATGTCAGCTACTCGACCGGGATCGACACCGACCGGCGCGGCGAGGAGCTGCTCGAGCACGAGGTCTTCCTGTCGGTCGGACACGACGAGTATTGGACCGGGGACCAGCGCCGCAACGTCGAGGCGGCGCGCGAGGCGGGCGTCCACCTCGCGTTCTTCAGCAGCAACGAGGTCTACTGGAAGGTGCGCTGGGAAGACGCCATCGACGGCTCGGGAACCCCGTATCGCACGCTCGTCACCTACAAGGAGTCGCAGGACCACCGCAAGCTCGATCCGGTCGAGTGGACGGGCGAGTTCCGAGACCACCGGCCGATCAACGACGAGGGCGCGTGGCCCGAGAACGCACTCACCGGGACGCTGTTCACGGTCAACGCGTGGCGGAACGATCCGTTGATCGCCGA
>JAKSCH010000140.1 GCA_022360695.1 Gemmatimonadota bacterium | reverse complement strand
TCGGCCCCAGTAGTGTGCCGTACCGCACGCCTCCATGAGCACCTCCACCGGCTCGTGGGGCGGCAAGTGCCGGAGCAGTCCGGCCCGCGAGAGCCGGTGCTGTGCATCGACTCGACCCGCGGGCCTCGACTCCGCCACCTGGAACACGCTCTTGGCCAGATCCACCGATGGCTCGCGTCGGCTACGACGCCGGGCGACGAAGCGTGGGGTGCCACGGGCCGGCGCGGGAATGATCGCGACCTATGGGAGGTCGAACTTCAAAAGTCACTGTGCGGCACTCGAGGAGCCGAGCGAGCATCCCGGCCGGGGACAGGGCATGAAGACATATCGTGTAATCGCGCTGCGCGCGGCAGCCGCGCTCGCGGTCGTGTGCGCCCTGTCAGGGTGTGGCGACAGCCTGACGGGAACCGGAGAGACGGAAGAGGAGCTGACGAATCCGGACCGGGCCATGGCCGTCCTGGAGGCGATGACGTCGCGCGACACGACCGTCATCCAGGAGTACGTGTCCGAGACATCGTTCGTCGCACACGATCCCACGCTGATCTCCGGGCGCGAGGCCTTGATCGAAGCGATGCTGACGGGGGCCTACGACGACCTCTCGATCGAGGTGCTCAGGACCATTGAGGAAGGCGGCCTCGTGGCGCTGCACTCGCGCCAGGTCCGTGCCGGCGTCGAGGCGGCCCGATTCGACATCCTGCGCTTTTCCAACGAGCTGGTCGTCGAGCATTGGATCAACGTCCAACCGACGGCGGGGTTGTCTCCGGATGGCCATACGATGCTGGACGGCGCGGTGCCCGAGGGCGAGACGGACGAGGAGCTGACGGAGTCGAACCAGGATGTCGTGATCGACTTCAGCATCTCCGTGCTGATCCAACGAGACTTCGATGTGTACGATGGCTTCTTCGACTCGGGTTCGCTCATCCAGCACGATCCGAACGTCGCCGACGGCAGCGAAGCGTTCCGGGCGTACCTGGAGGGGGATGATCCGGCGGTCGAGTACTGGTGGTACCACCACGTGATCTCGCAGAACGACTTCGTGCTCGTCCTCGCGGAGGGGACGCTGGACGGACAGCACGTCGCGTTCTTCGATCTCTTCCGACTCGCCGACGGACTACTCGCCGAGCGCTGGAGCGTCGCCGAGGCGATTCCGCCCGACGAGGCGTGGGCGA
>JAKSCH010000287.1 GCA_022360695.1 Gemmatimonadota bacterium | reverse complement strand
TCAAGCGTGCGTTCGGTGAGATAGCCGATGGCCCCGGTGCTGATCATGAGGTTGCAGCTCCGGAACCAAGCGCAGTCCTCCTCGCTCGGGTCGACGTCCGGTCGTTCGAAGTCGCGCGCGATCCCACCGTCGAGCAGTCCTGCGTCGACGGCGAATCGGATGGCCGGCTCCGAGCTGTCGAGACCCACCGTACGCATGTCCGAGGCGGGAGGAACTGCATTGAGCCAACTCCGCGTCGCTTCACAGGCGGCAGCGTACTCCTCCGGGGCTCGGGATGCGAAGAAGGCGACCATCTCGTCGAAGGCGCAACCGTACTTGATGAACGCCGCTCCGATCCCGTACGAGCAACCGAGATCGAGCATCTGGACGGGCCAGGCCTCGCCGTTGCGCTCGCTCAGGAGTTCGGCCGCGGCCGACGCGTACGGGCGTGCCTGCTCACCGATCTGGTACCCGTTTCGGGCCATCGATGCGATGTAGGCATGCGGCGTGGGAGCCGTGTAGACGTCGTGGAAGTCGGCCTTGGCTTCGTTCGCGTCTTCGTACTTGGCCTCGGTCGCGGTGCTCATCGAAAACTCCAGTGCTCGCCGCCGGGGACGCGTGCTCCACGCGGCGGCTCTTTCAAGCGTTGCTCCACTCGTCGCGGTTGGTGGCATCCTTCCCCTCTCCGTGCGGGATGGGGGGAGCCGCGTAGTTCTCGCCGGCTCGCCTGAGCTCGCGCCGTTGAGCGTTGTTCAGGGACGGAAATTCCTCGGCCAGAAACTGCATCGTATCGTCGAGCCAATGCGCCACGTCTTCCGCGTCGGCCCCGATTACGTCGCATCGGTGGATTTCCTGGAACAGGCGGTCTCGGGCTTTGTCGAATTCCTTATTGCCAGTGTACGCCAAGAGCGACTCTCCGCGGCTTTTGCGGTTGTCGGCTCCGTCGAGGCGTGGTCGCGGGAACCGGTTGCTTGCGATATTGATGAGTGTACGTAGTATTTTTGCGAAGCCATCTCCAAAGGGATCGTTTGCCCCGTCCAGGGTCAAGGGGTAAGGGGTGTTGACTTACAATGCTCGATGAGCTGTGGGATCCTGGCCGTCGGAAGGTCGTGGCGCTGCATCTTTGCTGTGTACACTCACGAATGCCGAGTCCATGTCAGACATCGACACGATGGTCGCAGACCAGATCCTGGTCGCCCTCCGGCGGATCATTCGGGCAACGGATCTACACTCGCGAACGCTGCTCCGACGATTCGGGATCACCGGGCCCCAGCTCCTTGTGCTTCGGTCGATCGAATTGCCTGGACAACTGTCGCTGAGTGCCATCGCCGCGGAGCTCAGCGTGAGCGCGCCCACGGCAGCCGACGTCCTGCGCCGACTGGAGACGAAGGGGCTGGTCGAGCGACAGCGGGACGCGGTCGACAGGCGTCGCGTGCTTTTCTCGATCACCTCGGCGGGGCGCGAGATTCTCGAGCAAGCCCCGCCTCCACTACAGGAGTCGTTCACTCGAGCGCTGGGCGACCTTCCGGACTGGGAGCAGACCGCGATGCTTTCGGCTCTACAACGGATCGTGGCGATGATGGAAGCCGAGGAGATCGAGGCGAGCCCGGTGCTCGCCACGGGTGACATCCGTGGGCGCGCTGGCGTGGAGGGCGAGGATCGCATCGCGGCAGGCGTCGTCGCGGGGTGACCTCGGCAGTTTGGCTTGTATCGCTTCTCGTGACGTGAATCAGATGAGTCGGAACGACGACATCGTAGAGGGCTTCGAGAAGATCGCCCAGGAGATCGAGGGCCTGGAGGACGTGCCCGAGCCCTTCGTCGAGATCCGAGGTGAAAGTGATCCTCACGGGCGAGGGGGCGGACGAGCTGTTCGCCGGATACGGCTATCACAAGGGCATCCGGGACTATGATGCATGCATCGCGAGCTGCGTCGCTCCGTCGGCTCGCTACACGACGTCAACCTCCAGCGCGTGGACCGGATGACCATGCGTCACGGCCTCGAGGCCCGGGTACCCTTCCTGGATACGGAGGTCATCGACGTGGCTCA
This sequence comes from Gemmatimonadota bacterium, assembly GCA_022360695.1. Classification (GTDB taxonomy): domain Bacteria; phylum Gemmatimonadota; class Gemmatimonadetes; order Palauibacterales; family Palauibacteraceae; genus Palauibacter. The sequence goes on along the minus strand of JAKSCH010000287.1, from coordinate 4,526 downwards.
GGCCGCACCGTCGACCTTCTACCCGACTTGATCGATCGTGCCACGTCGGCTGGTGGGCGCTGCTCGTCATCGACCGCATGATTCAGTCGCTGCATCGTCGCATCGTCCAGGCGACCGCCAGGACTCGAAGGTCCGGGGTCTTAGCAGAGAGGATCAAAGCGCGTCGGCTTACCGGCGCCGGGCAGGTTTCGCCAGGCGCTCTGCCCTCCCTCGCCTGGTAGCTTCCCTGCGACTAAGACGCTCGACCGGCCCCCACTCGCACGATACCCTACGGTCCCCGAGCCGCGCGGAGCTTCCGCTGCGGATCTGATCCGACCGTTTTCGAGAGTCCCATGCCCCTGCAGGACACAAACACACCGCTGATCGACCCCCTCGCGACCGTGCTCGCTTCATCCGGCATCCCGGAGGCATGGGCCCCCTTTGCGGCCGGAGCGGTGGGCGTCGCGGTCATCGCGGTCCTCGCACTGCTCGCCGACGTCCTCACCAAGCGACTGCTGCTCCGGATCGTCGCGTTCTTCGTCGGTCGGAGCTCCACGGACTGGGACGATGTCCTCCAGCGGCACCGAGTATTCCGTCGGCTCGCCCGCGTCGCCCCCGCGCTCGTGGTGTACCTTCTGGCGCCTTGGTTCTTCGCGCCCGCATCGGCGACTACCTCGCTCGTGCAGCAGGCGGCGTCGGCCTACATGCTGATCATGGTGGCACTGGCCATCGACGCGGGGCTCAACGCGTCCCTCGACATCTACCGCACGTTCGAGATCTCCGAGCGGGTGACGATCCGCTGGCTGGTGCAGGTGTTCAAGATCGCGCTCTACATCGTCGGCGCGATCTTCCTCCTGTCGATTCTCATGAACCGCAACCCCGGGTTCTTCTTGGGCGGCATCGGTGCCATGACGGCCGTCCTCATGCTGATTTTCAAAGACTCGATCCTGGGGTTCGTGGCTGGGATCCAGCTGTCGGCGAATCAGATGGTCCGGGTGGGCGACTGGATCGAGATGCCTCAGTACGGCGCGGACGGCGACGTGCTCGACGTCGCACTCACGACGGTGAAGGTCCAGAACTGGGACAAGACCATCACCACCATCCCCACCTATTCCCTCATCTCGACTTCATTCAAGAACTGGCGCGGCATGAGCGAGTCCGGGGGCCGTCGTATCAAGCGCGCGCTCAACATCGACATGTCGTCCGTCCGCTTCTGCGACGAGGACATGCTCGAGCGCTACGCCAAGATCCAGTTCATCCGCGACTACCTGGAGCGTCTCAAGCAAGACGTCCGTCGCTACAACGAAGAGACCGAGGTAGACGATGCTAGCCTCGTGAACGGCCGTCGTCTCACGAACCTGGGAACGTTCCGCGCGTACGTCCTCGCCTATCTGCGCAACCACCCGAAGATCCACCAGGAAATGACCCTGCTCGTCCGTCAGCTCGCGCCCACGGATCACGGCGTGCCGATCGAAGTCTATGCGTTCAGTGCGGACACGGCGTGGGCGAACTACGAGGCCTTGCAGGCCGACATCTTCGATCATCTGCTCGCGAGCCTGCGCGAGTTCGACCTGCGCGTCTTCCAGCACCCCTCGGGCACGGACGTGCTCGCGCTCCGGGACCTTTCCCCATGAGCGCACGGGCTACAGGATCGCGACCAGCTCGATGTCGAAGTGGAGGTCGAGCTTACGCGAACCGTCTCGGACAAGGACGTCCGACAACTCCTCTGGCTGAAGGACCCTGGGACCGATCCCCTCCTCGAAGGCTCGGTGAGGACCTGCTCGACACCGTCGTCGTGACAACCGGACCGAGGGCCTATAGGAGCCCAGACGGGGTCGCTGTAAACGACAGGAGTCCGCCCGCGACTCCCCAGGCGATGCCAACCATCTTTGCTGTGAATCCGGTTTCGATGTACACCGGCGACCCGCTGTCGCCGCCCGCAGCCATCATGTCTGCGATCCACTGACAATGCAGGGATTTCCGTGACAGCTGGGGGCTCCGCACCCGATTATCCGGTACTGTATCGGATGTGACGTGGGAGAATCCAACAGCCGTTCTAGTCTGGATTCTCGTCACACGTTGGTCGCGACGCGGGACGCGGTCTCGCGGATAGGGTAACTCAGTTGTCTCGCAAGCAAGTTGGCACTGGGAGAGGAACTCCCTTCCAAGCTGGGGGAGTCCGCTGAAGCTGACATGACCACCAAGTACAGGGATGCAAATCATGAAAGATCCCTTTGTGCCACGCGTCGGCGGAGTCGTGAGCGCCGACATCGCCGTTCCGGAGCACGAGCGTGAAGTGCGTTTCTACTCGCGCGTCCTCACCACAGGCGAGGTTCCGCTCTGGCGCGAGGATCTCATGAACAACCAGGGCGCACCGGTCATCGGCCTGGGCGCGGCCAGCCCGGAGTATGGCGACCTCCCGCTGCAATGGATGCCGCACATTCAGGTCGCCGACGTCGGGGCCAGCGTGACGAGCGCGCTCGATCTGGGCGGGCGCGAGCTCATGCACCGCAAGGACGAAGACGGAAACAGCCAGTGGGCGGTTCTGCTCGATCCGAATGGGGCGGCATTCGGGCTCATCCCGGTCGTCTCGGCCGAGGCGATCCCTCCGATTGAAGCCGCCGCGGCGAGCGTCGGTCGCATCGCCTGGCTCGATCTCACGGTCGAAGCCGCCGAGACAACGCGCGACTTCTACCGAGAGGTTGTGGGCTGGTCGGTGCAGGACGTCGATATGAGGGACGGTGACGAGCAGTACGCCGACTACAGCATGCTGGGCGGCGATGGAGACGGTGCCGCCGGTGTCTGTCATGCGCGCGGAGGAAACCGGGGTCTCCCGCCTGTCTGGCTCATCTACCTTCCGGTTGGTGATCTCGCCGAAAGCCTCCGAATCGTTCGAGAGGAAGGCGGCACGGTCATCAAGGAGACGGCGACCGACTCACAGTTTGCGTACGCCGTGATTCAGGATCCCGTGGGGGTCAGCCTGGGGTTGGTACCGGGTTAGACTCGGATCCTGCAGGCTCGAGACGCTCGCGACCCGACGAAGGGCCGCGAGCATGCCGAACTCGACTTGGCGACGAGTGTCGAGCCGACGAGCCGTGGAACCCTCGCCGACCATCTCGTAACACCTTTCGCGCTGCCGACTGGACCTTGAACAGTTTTGTGCTGATCGGCACGAGCGCGTGATCGAGTCCCTGCCTCGCCAACAGACGATCGTGTCTAGCTGTTCACATCGGCTCACGACCGCCCCTGTGAGTTGCGGCTTTGAGTCGGTCCTCCGAGTCCAAGAGTTCGTCCGCGTATGCGGTTCGACGTAGCTTTTCCGCATGGGTGCCCCACACGGGCACGTACGGGACAAGGGGGACTTGCATGCTCCGACGAGGTTGGTACGTGATGCTCTTGGGCGGCTGGGCGGCTGCCTGTGGCACGACCACTCCGACTGCACCCGGCCCGGGGGGCGGTGACCCGGGGCCACCCCCGGCCCCGAACGTCGTCAACGTCTTAGCGTTCCGGGTGCTCGACGCCGAGTACGACGTGGCAAGCGATCGGTTGGTCGCGGTGTCGACGGTACCGCCGGCCCTTCATGTTCTTCAAACGCCCGGCTCGACTTGGTCGACTGTGGCCTTGCCCACGACGCCGACGGCTGTGGGCGTGGAACCGGGCGGAGGGCGCGCCGCGATTGGTCACGATGGATTCGTGACGATCGTCGATATCGAAGCGCTCTCGGTAGATCGCACGGTGCCCGTTTCCACAGACGTCATCGACGTCGTTCTCCCCGGTAACGACTGGGTCTATGCGTTTCCACGTCGAGATCAGTGGGAGACGATCCGCAGCTTCAATCTTCTGGCAGGGACTGAGGATACGGACTCGGGGACCATGCGGGCCGGAACCCTCGTGCGGCTGCACCCCTCCGGCGATTTCATCTATGGGGCCGACAACGGGCTCAGCCCCTCCGATATCGAGAAGTACGACATCCGGGACGGAGCCGCTCGGGTCATGTATGATTCGCCTTATCACGGAGATTTTCCGTTCAGTGGCAACCTCTGGATATCGGACGATGGAACACGCATCTACGCCCGCTCCGGCGTGACCGTGCGATCTTCCCCCAGCCAAACCGAGGACATGCTGTACTCCGGCTCGCTGGCGGGCTCCGGATCCGTACAATGGGCCGTCGGCTCGAGCCCGCTCGGTCGGGTGTTGGCCGTGTTCAGCGGTTCTCTCGATCAGATTCAGGTCTTCGGGGACGAGTTCCTTCAGGTCGAGGGCTCCGTGAGCTTTCCTGACTTCACGACACCGAGCGGCGGCGTGACCGCCGAGGGCCGTTTCGTCTTCGCTCAATCCGACGGCGAGGCACTGTACGCGCTCGTCCAAGCCGAGGCATCGGCGGGGCTCCAGAACGACTGGGGACTCGTCGTGATCGACGAGAGTTCGATCCCCTAGTCTATGGTGTGCTCGCGAGGAGATCTCGCAGCAGACCGCGGCCGGTACAACGGGAGTACTTGGCGCAGGTGCTCCCGGGACTGCTCCACGAAGACGACGCGGTCCCCGAT
>JAKSCH010000164.1 GCA_022360695.1 Gemmatimonadota bacterium | reverse complement strand
CTCCAGAAGGCCGCCGGTTCCCAGGCCATTCACCCGCCAGACGGCATCCGCGCCGCTCTCCACACGCGCGCCAAAGGCGCGCATGGCCGCCGCGGTAGCCAGGATGTCCCCCGATTCCAGCAGGCCGGTGATGCTGGTCTCGCCAATTGCGAGCGCCCCAAGCATCAGCGCGCGGTGCGAAATCGACTTGTCGCCGGGCGCCGCAACACGGCCGCTGAGCGGCCCGGAGGGCAGCGCGCGCAAGGGCTGGGCAAAGGCGTGGCTCATGGCGAACACGGGCGACCGGCAGGAACGGCGCGGTTGGTAGCACAGGGCCCCAAGCAGGTCACGCCTCGGCCGCCGCGAACCCCCGCGCCGGTGGCCCATTAAGGGGTTTGACAGCGCTGAGGCCCGTGGTTAGGCACGCGCGGCGTACTTCAACCAGAGGCAAAGAAGACGTTGGCGAAACCAGATCTCGGCACGAAGCGGATGTGCCCTTCGTGCGGCACCAAATATTACGACCTCAACCGCGATCCGATCGTGTGCCCAAGCTGCGCGACAGTGTTCGAGGTGGCGCCCCAGCGCCCGGAGCGCCCCGCCACGGAGGAGAAGGCGGAGAAGCCGAAGGAGACGGTTGAGGTTGAGCGCGAGGAGGGCGTCGTTTCGCTGGAGGACGCGGAGGAGACGGCGGAAGACGATGCCGGCCCCGATTCCGACGGCGACGATGCGGACGAGCCGGATATTCCCGACGTAGAGGTCGATGGGGAGATCGACGAGGAAGGCGGCGAGGACGACACGTTCCTGGAGGAGGACGAAGAAGACGGCAACGATGTCTCCGGCCTGCTCGATGTCGATGCTAAGGAAGAAGACGACTCGTAGGATGGCAGCGCGCCTCGCGGCTTGCGCGGCCGGCCCTCAGCGCGCACTCTTGCAATTGCCAACGCCGCCTAATAGGTAACCGGCGGCCCGCGGAGCCCCAAGCCGCGGATGGATCAGGGGCCGTAGCTCAGGTGGGAGAGCGCGTGAATGGCATTCACGCGGTCAGCGGTTCGATCCCGCTCGGCTCCACCAGCCTCCGTTGCGAAGCAGTGAAGGCTGCCG
>JAKSCH010000159.1 GCA_022360695.1 Gemmatimonadota bacterium | reverse complement strand
TCGGTGAGCTTCGCGGCGTGCGCTGCCTCGTCGCCACCGCGCGCCTTCAACATCTCGACCCGCGTCACGGCCGCCGAGATGGCGAACAGCTCGGCCGCGATGTCGACGCAGCGGAACAACAACCCTTGCCGTCGCTCGAGCTTCGGTCCGTGCCGTGCCATCAGGTGGAAGATCGTTCGAGCGAGCTTCCGGCTCGTCCGCTCGACGAAGCGGAGGTGCTTCGCCATCTCGCCGTGGCTCGCGAACCTCGGGGGCAGGCTCCACCCGATCCACCGCGATGGATACCACGTCAAGTAGAACGCCGCCGCCCTCGGGAGCGCCTTGAGCTTCGCCCCGAGCCCGAGCTCCGGGTCGACGAGATCACCGGCCATCTCGAGATGCTTGTCCACCGCCTCGCGCGCGATGAACAAACGCATGATCTCGCTCGACCCCTCGAAGATCCGGTTGATCCGAGAGTCGCGAAGCATGCGCTCGATCGCGATCGGCTCCTCGCCCCGCGCCGCCAGCGAATCCGCGGTCTCGTATCCGCGACCGCCGCGTACTTGCAACGCATCGTCCGCGATCTGCCAACCGATTTCCGTGTTCCAGAGCTTGGCCAGCGCCGCCTCGAGCCGGATGTCGTATCCGCCGCGGTCGGCCATCGTCTGCGCGAGATCCGCGATCGCGGACATCGCGTAGGTGCGCGCGGCGATCGAGGTCAGGTAGTGCGCGATCGTCTCGTGCTTCCCGATGGGCACGCCCCACTGGACCCGCTCGGCGCACCAGCGGCGGCAGGCCTCGAGCGCCGCCTGGGCCGTCCCGACCGACGAGGCCGGGATGGTGAGGCGCCCCGTGTTGAGCGTGACGAGCGCGAGCTTGAGCCCGCGTCCTTCCTTCCACAGCAGGTTCTTCTTCGGGACGCGCACGTTCGTGAATCGGATCACGCCGTTCTCGAGCGCCTTGAGCCCCATGAAGCGGCACCGGGTCACGACCTCGACGCCCGGCGCGTCTCGTTCGACGATGAACGCCGAGATCTTCCCCGTGTCGGGGTGGCGCGCCATCACCACGTACAGCTCGGCGAGCGTTCCGTTCGTGATCCAGAGCTTCTCGCCGTTCAGTATGTAGGCGTCGCCGTCGTCGGTGAGCTCGGCGGTGGTCGCGAGTCGCGCGGGGTCGGACCCGACATCGGCCTCCGTGAGCGCAAAGGCGCTGATCGCCCCCTTCGCGAGCCGCGGGAAGAACTCCTTCTTCTGTTCTTCGGTACCGAACAGCTTCAGCGGTTGGCCTACGCCGATGGATTGGTGGGCGGACAACAACGCGACGAGGTTGCCGTCCACCGACCCGACGACGCGCATCGCGTGCGCATACTCGGTCTGGTTGAACCCGAGGCCGCCGTACTCCGTGGGGACCTTGATCCCGAACGCGCCGCGCTCCGCGAGCCCGCGGACGACCTCACGCGGGATCTCGCCCTCGCGATCGATCGTATCGGAGTCGACTTCGTCGCGAAGAAACGCGAGCAGGTCGTCGGCCCATTCGCGGGCTCGATCCGAGATGAAGGCGTCGGGGTCCGGGTACGGCGCGATCGCGTCGAGGCGGAAATCACCGAGGAAGAGACCTCGAACGAACGTCTGCCCCGTCCAGTCGGTCTCGCGCGCCGCTTCCGCGACTTTGCGGGCTTCCTCTTCGCTTACGTTGGCCGTGGAGCTCTTATGCTCAGACATGGTACGTCCTCGTTGACATAACCCACCGATCGTACGGCAACCTACGCCGCCAAAACCGTTCCAGCCAAGCGATTGACCGGCTTTTCACCCGTGCTACGTACCCCGACGGGCGACGGGAGTCCCGGGATGGAGCTCCTAACTCCCGCGCCCAGCGTCCGTTCGACCCCCGGACGTGTGCGGAGGGCGAGCGAGAGGCATTTTCGGCATCTCGCGCGTCATCGGAGCGGACGGTGAAACGCGCGGAACGCGTGGCGTGACCGTCACGGTCCGGAGAGGGGCGCACGTCGGCGCGGCGACGCGCCGGAACGACGAATCGGGGGATGTGTGAGCGTAGAGCAGCTGGCGGATCAGGTTCGGATCGAGCGTCCGAGCGGCGATCTCGATCCGATGGGCAGTCTGCACGACGACGTGCGGATCGGGTTCTCGCGTCGACCGAAGACCCTACCCTCGAAGTACCACTACGACGGGCGCGGCTCCGAGCTCTTCGTACGCATCACCGAGCAGCCCGAGTACTACCCGACCCGTGTGGAAGCGGGCATCCTCGACCGCATCGCCGAGTCGCTCATCGCGACGACTCGACCGAAAGCGCTGGTCGAATACGGATCCGGGGCGGCCCACAGACTCGGATCCTCCTGGACGCGATGCACGGGGCGGGTCGTCTCGAGGCGTACGGCGCGGTGGAGGTCTCCGAGCCCGCGCTGCTCGAGTCCGCCGCCGACCTGACCGGTCGCTATCCCGACCTGAGCTTCGTAGGGGTGCTCGCGGACTTCGAGGCGGCGGTCGCGCTCCCCTTCGAAACGCTGCCCCGACTGATCTTCTTCCTCGGTTCCACCATCGGGAACCTCGAGAATCACGACGCGGTGTCGTTCCTGACGTCGGTGGCTCGTCAAATGGGACCCGATGATCGGTTCATGGTCGGGTTCGACCTGGTGAAGGAGACCGAGGTGCTCGTGGCCGCTTACAACGACGCGGCCGGAGTGACCGCGGAATTCAGCCTCAACGTGCTGACCGTGCTCAACCGCGAGCTCGATGGTGACGTTCGGGTCGCGGACTTTCGCCACCAGAGCATCTGGAACGCGGGCATGCGCCGGATCGAGGCGTACCTCATCGCGGAGCGCGACGTCGACGCGCGCTTCGCGGCCATCGACATGGATGTCCATTTCGATGAAGGGGAGGCGATTCGGACCGAGCTGAGCCACAAATACACGCGGGCGACGGCGGAAGGGCTCCTGGCCGCCGCCGGGCTCCACGTCGAGGCGTGGGAGACCGATCCCCGCGACTGGTTCGCGCTCGCGGTGACCCGGACGGCCTAGGCATCTGCGGAAGAACCCCGGTGGGTCGCTTCGCGACCGCCACGGCCCCGGGTCCCGGCGGCCCGGCGAGAGCCCATGACCCAGGTCCTTCCAGCACAGCCGCTTACGCGGTCGCAGCGAGCCGGGTGTGTCCGTCCGGTGTGGGTTTTCGCTATACTCCGGTAACGATTCTGCTTCGCCGCCGTCGTCACCTCGAACGACAGGAGACCGGGTCATGGCACGGAACGCTGGGGTCGACCGCCGGGGATTCCTCAAGACCGCTGGAGCCACAGCCGTTCTGGGAGCCGTGGGCGCCAAGGGGGCGATCGCGAGCGAGGCGTCGCACGTCCTCCCTCTGGGTCTGCTCCGCGCCGACGACGAGTGGGACTTCGACGAAGTCTACTCGCGGTTCGGCACCGAGTGCATCAAGTGGGATCGTGCGGTCGAGACGTACGGCGACGGCGTCCGGTACGGCATGGGGATCGCCGACATGGATTTTCGCGCCGCCCCGTGTATCACACGCGCGCTGGCGGACCGGTGCGCGCACGAGAACTGGGGATACCTGGCGCGACCGGATTCGTACGCGCAGGCCGTCGTCGACTGGAACCAGCGTCGCTACGGACTCGAGATCGATCCCGAGTCCGTGGTGTTCACGACGGGCGTCCACCCCGGCATCATCGCCGCCCTCAAGACGTTCTCGCCTCCCGGCACGAAGGTCGCCCTGCAAACCCCGACCTACAACGGCTTCTATACCGACCTCCGGTTCACCGACACCCTGACCGAGGACAGCGAGATGCACCGGGTCGGCGATCGCTACGAGATCGACTGGGACGACTTCGAGCTTCGCGTGAAGCGTGCGAACACGTTCATCCTCTGTAATCCGCAAAACCCGACGGGGAACTGCTGGACGGCGGACGAGATGACGCGGATGGGCGAAATCTGTCTCGAGCACGATACGATCGTGCTGGCCGATGAAATCCACT
>JAKSCH010000415.1 GCA_022360695.1 Gemmatimonadota bacterium | reverse complement strand
TGCTCGAGCACGTCGGCGAGGACGTGGCGGGCGCCGCGCAGTTCGTCACACCGGATCGTCTGACCGGTTTGGCTACCGGCGCGCGATCCGAGGTGCGTTGGCTCACGGAGGCCGATGTTGCCGAGCGGCTTCGGCGATTGCGAGAGGATCGATCGGCGTGGCGTTCCGGCGATGATCCCGGGTACTTCAGTCTCGCCGGTGCCCAGGCCAAGACCGCGCTGCTACTCGAAGGCGACCGGTGGGGTGTTCCGCGGGGACCGGTCGCCACGAGCCACATCCTGAAGCCTCCTATGGAGGGGTTGGATGGCGTCGTCGAGAACGAGCACACCTGTTTGGAGCTCGCGAAGGCGGTGGGTCTCCCGGCGGCGACATCGACCGTTCTCCGGTTCGAAGATGAAATCGCCATCGTGGTGACACGCTACGATCGGGCTCTCGTCGATGGCATCCTCACGCGGATCCATCAAGAGGATATGTGTCAGGCCCTGGGTATCCGGCCGATCGACAAGTACGAGAATCAGGGCGGTCCCGGAGCCGAGGCGATCATCCGACTGCTCGCCGAGCAGTCCGCAGACGCCCGGGAGGACATCGGGACCTTCATTCGAGCACTCGCCTTCCAGTGGGCGATCGGTGGTCCCGACGCGCATGGAAAGAACTACTCACTGTTGCTTGCCTCGGGTTCGGAAGTCCGTCTGGCGCCGCTCTACGACGTGATCAGTGCGCTGCCCTATCCAGAATTCTTTCCCGCGAGGATGAAGCTCGCCATGCGGATCGGCGGAGAATACCGGCTGGGCTCCCTGTCCCGCCGTCACTGGCAACGGCTGGCTCGCTCGGCGGAGCTGGACCCGACCGAAGTCCTGGAGCTCGTGGGCGACACTTGCAAGCGGGTCTCCTCTCGGCTCTCGATGGTGTGCGAAGAGGTCAGGGGCACGGGACTCGAACACGACGTAATCGGTCGGATCGAGACCGAGGTGTCTACGCAACTGGAGCTCCGCACCCGGGCCCTGGTGCGTCCAGAGGCGCGCAAGACCGCGACAGGCTGAGGAACACTTCGCGGCTTGCCCCGGTCCGGGAGAACCCTAGCGATCCCGGAGCTCGAGAAGCCGCCGCTCCAGGCCGCGCGGACGCCCTCCGGCCACCCACAGCGCAAACAGCGTCGCGGAGTAGACTACGCCCCCGACCGCGATTTCGAGCGACACGAGAGCCCAAGGCGCCAGCTCCGCGACGCCGGCCAACGGCGCCGACGTCAGCCCGATGACCGCCGCGACCATCGCGGTGGTCGCGAGCGCGGGCCGGATGAGCTGACGACCGATCTCGACCGGCGTGATCCCCAGGGCTCTGTGCAGCATCCATCCGTTCAGGAGGATGTAGAGCGTCCCCGCCGCCACGATGCTCCCGATCGCGCCGCGCAGCCCGAACCGGGCCGTGCCGGCGATGAAGACCGGCAGGTGCACCAGGGCGTAGACGGTGCTGACGCCGGCCAGCAGCCGCGTGCGACCGAGCGCCATGAGGCACGGCAGGGTCATGGAGAGCGACGCGCGCAGACCCAGGAAGGGCGTGAGCAGGACCAGCAGCGGGACGATGGCGGTCCACTGCGGACCTAGGGCGAGGGGAACGACGTCGCTCGCGATCAGCGCGAATCCGACCCCGGCGGGCAGGCCGAGGCTCGCCTGTGCGTTGATCGATTCGCCGGCCGCGGCTCGCAGTCGGGGTCGATCGTCGGCCAGCTCCGCGAAGGACGGAAAGAGGATGCGTTGAAGCGGGCTGACCAGCTCGCGGGTGGGCAGCACGCCGATCCGCTGGGTCATGAAGTACAGCCCGGCGTCGCCGATCCCGAGCAGGCGACCGACGATGATCTTGTCCGTCTCCATCGAGAGCGTCGTCACGATGCGCGAGAGGGACAGCCACCCGCTGAACGCGAAGACATCGCCGAAGCGCTCGAGAGATGGCCGCGGCAGGTACGGCCGCACCGCGTACGTGAGAAGCGACCGGGTGATCGCCATGCCGATGAAGCCGACGACGAGCGCCCAGTAGGATCGATGCGCGAGGGCGACGGCGATCATCGCGCCGACCGACACGAGCTTCGCCACGAGCTCCGTGAGCGCGGGCCGGGAGAACTCGAGTGCGCGCTCGAACATCACGAAGCGCGGGTTCGCGAGCCCTTTGATCAGGGGCACGACCGCGAGGGCGTACAGCAACGGGCCCAGCCGCGGGTCCCCGGCGAAAGGTGCCACGAGCGCGACGATCAGCCCGGCGACGACACCGCGCAGCGTCGAGAGGGTCCAGGCGCTGTCGTAGAGCGACCGCCCCTCGTCGCGGCTCTGGATCAGCGCGGCGTCGACGTCGAAGTCGCTCAGCCCCTCGACGATGGTCACGAACGACGCGGCGATCGCGACCAGACCGAAGTCGTCGGGCGCCAGTAACCGCGCCAGGAGGACGAGTGCCCCGAAATCGAGCGCGCGCTCGAGCCAGCGCGACCCGTAGACCCAGCCGGCTCCGCGCCCGAGCCGCCGGGTAGTCCGACTCACGACAGCAGGGCTTCCACGGCGCGCTCCGCGATGCGATCCCTCTCGTACCGGAGGTAGGCGCGTCGCATATCGTCGATGGCTCGCGCGAAGGATCGGTCGTCGAGCAAGCGCTCCAGGTGCGCGGCGATCGCGGTCGGCGCGTCGTCGTCGTCGCCGGCGATGCCGAGCCCATGGTACACGACCCGCGCCGTCGTGCCCGCCATGTCCGTAGCGTGGCCGCAGTAGACGAGCATCGGCACGCCGCTCAGGACGCACTCGTCGACGGTCGTCGCCCCGCCATGCGTCACCGCGACGTCGGTGTGCTGAAGCAGCCAGGGCTGCGGCACCCAGTCGAAGGCCGACACGTTCTCGGGCAGCGGCCCCGTCGCGACATCGGATCGCCCGGCGCGGCTGAGCACGAGCCGCCACTCGGGCCGGTCCGCGACCGACTGTATCAACCGCTGCACCAGCTCGGGTCGAACGGTGAAGACGGAGCCGAACCCGGCGTAGACCAGGCGACGCTCGGACTCGGCCCCGCGCCAGGCCACGATGTCGTCGAGCGCGCTACGATCCCCCGCCTCCACCCGGTCGTCGGGACGCGTCGTCGACACCATGGGCCCGACGTACCGCACGTGGGCGGGAGGCGTGTGGGGGAACTCGAGCTCGAGCGCGCGCAAGCTGAGCGCGGGCAGACGCGACCAGGTGAACGGCTTGAGCCACTGCCCGTAGTCGGTCTCGCGACGCAGGTCGACCCCCTCGATCCGCGCCAGCCGGCGCAGCAACGACAGACGGTCGCACCGGCCGCGCGCCAGCCACTGCCAGACGGCCCGGCGACGTTTGGCGATCCGCAGCATCGTCCACGAGAGCCAGATCCCGAGGCGGCTACCCGCCCACCCCACCGAGGGGCGGGTCGGCCAGTGGGGCGGCGGCAACCCGGGGACCCGCCAGATCGAGCAGAAAGGGTTGAGCACGGCGCGCCGAACCGGGAGCGAGGCGCTCGCGATGACGTGCCCGTGGAGCTCGCCATCGATGAGCAGCAGGTCCGCGCCGAAGTCCTCGACCCGGTCCCGGAAGGCGCCGACCCCGAGCGCCTCGACCCCCTCGGCGCGACGTTCCTCGAGATGAACGAGGCGTCCCAGCCAGCCACGGTCTCGATCGCGCTCGAAGAACTGCGGCGTGCGGTCCGCTTCGAGCGGCACGTGCTCGAAGCCGTGAGCGATGATGGTCCCCGCGGCCTCCGGGTAGCTGGCGTAGGCGACCTCGTGACCGGCCGAGCGGAGGCGCCGCGCCAGCTCGAGGGTCGAATAGAGGATCCCCGACCACGCGCTCGTCACGCAGAGAATCCTAGCCACCGCGACTCACCCGGGCTCGTAGCCGAGGGCCGAGACCAGACCGGGATGCCGAGACTCGAAGGCCGCGGCGACCCGGGGCGTGAAGTGTCGGCGCCACTGCCCGGGGCTCGGATCTCTCACGTGCGCGTCGCCGCCGCGCCGTCCGACCGCGTAGCGACGCGCGAACCAGACGCCGAGTCGACGCTCGATCGAGGAACAGCCGTACCAATCGAAAATCCGCTCGAAGGCGGACACCTCGTCGCCGATCACGTCCTCGTACCGGAGCGTGAGGATGTCGGGGTGGTGCGGCGGCCAAGCCATCATCGACGCCAAGTGGTGACGCCGGAACTCGAGCTCGGCCAGCAACCCCTCCTCCCCGGGGACCGACTGGAGGTAGTCCGCGAAGGATCCGCCGTGCGCCCGGAGTGCGTCCGGAACCGCGCCGTTGACGAACGCCCAATCGCGGGCCGTCGGGCTCGGGGATGTCGTCCACGGCTCCGCGCCGCGCCGGTGATAGAGGTACCCCGAGACGACCAGGTCACGTGGGTCGCGCAGGAATCGCGTGATCCGAAAGGAGCCCAGGCGATCGAGATCGAGCGCGCGGTTGTTGATCGAGGCCACGCGAAGGTCCCGAAACCGGGCGTGGAACTCCTCCGCGTCGCTGTTGAAGTGGCGATAGCCCCCGCTCCACGGCAGGCAACGTCGGAACACCGAGCGCATGACGCGGCCGAAGTAGACGGTCAGGCACTTGTGATACGAGCAGT
>JAKSCH010000191.1 GCA_022360695.1 Gemmatimonadota bacterium | reverse complement strand
GCCATTCGAGCGGCGATGCATCCCGCTCGCCGGCGTTGCTCGATCTCGACGTAGCTATGGCTACGCCTTCGTTCTCGCGTCTTGGCGAGCGGGCGCCTCACCACTCTCGGTGGTCAAGGGACTTTTGATGCACCACACTAGGCCTTGGCGATCGCCTGCTCGATGTCCTCCCACTCGGTCATGAGCTGCGAGAGGCCCGCCTGGAGCCGGCTGCGCTCGGTCTCCAGCGCTCGTGCCTCGTCGTTCGGCGTCCGCTCGTAGAAGTCGGGCTCGCAGAACATCTCATCGATCTCGGCGATGCGGGTCTCGGCTCGCTCGATCTTCGCGGTGATCTGGTCGCGTTGCTTGAGGAGCGCCCGACCCTTGTAACGGTTCTTGCCGACCGCGTTCGATGTCGCGCCCCCTGTCGGAGCCTCCGACACTTCCCGCGCCGCGCGCTTCGAGGACTTCGCCGCCCGCTTCTGCTTTCGCGCCTCGAGCACGACGGTGTCGACGTCCAGGTGATCGTCGCCGCAGAAGTGCACGTAATCCTCGTACGTGCCCTTGTAGTCGCGGATGCCGTCCGCGGTGATCTCGACGATCCGCGTCGCGAGCTGCGACACGAACCAGCGATCGTGCGAGACGAGGATCAGGGTGCCCTCGTAGCTCTTCAGTCCTTCGACGAGCGCCTCGATCGACTCGAGATCCAGGTGGTTCGTCGGCTCGTCGAGCACGAGCACGTTCGGCTTCTCGATCGCGATCCGGCAGAACACGAGACGCGCCGCCTCGCCCCCGGACAGGGTGCCGAGCCGCTTCTTGGCGTCATCACCGGAGAAAAGGACGCGACCCATCTCACCGCGGACGAACCCGATCGTCTGCCCCGGACAGAACCCGGCGATCCAGTCGTCCGCCGCCTGTCTTGGAGCGTCGAGCTGGTCCGCGTGATCCTGGGCGAAGTAGCTCGGGTGCGTCTCGTAGCCCCACTCGACCGAGCCCGCGTCCGGCTCGAGCTCGCCCATGACGATCTTGAGCAGGGTGGACTTGCCGATGCCGTTGGGCCCCATGATCGCCAGCCGATCTCCGCGCTCGATCGTGAGGTCCACACCGTGCAGCACCTCGTTGTCCTCGAACGCCTTCTTTATCCTGGCGATCTCGAGGACCTCGCGGCCGCTCGGGCGGCGCTGCTCGAACCGGAACGTGGGGTACCGTCGCGAGCTGACGGGGAGCGCCTGGAGGCTCTCCGCGCGTTTCTCGATCAGTCGCAGCTTGCTCTGCGCCTGTCGCGCCTTGCTGGCCTTGGCGCGGAAGCGATCGACGAACTCCTGGTGGTGCGCGATCTCGCGCTCGCGGTTCGCGATGTCCTTCTCACGTCGCTCGCGCTCCTCGTGCTTCCCCCGGAGAAACGCCGTGTAGTTGCCTTTGTACAGGGTCACCGTCTCGTAGTCCACGTCGAGGATGTGGGTCGAGATGTTGTCCAGGAATCGATGGTCGTGCGAGATCACGACGACGGGTCCGGAGAACTCGCGGAGGAACTTCTCCAGCCAGCGGATCGACAGGATGTCGAGGTGGTTCGTCGGCTCGTCGAGCAGCAGCACGTCGGGGGATCCCGCGAGCGCCTGCGCGAGCAGCACGCGCAGCTTGAAACCGCCGGAGAGCGTGGAGAGCGGTTGCCGGTGGATCTCGGTCGGGAAGCCCAGCCCCTCGAGGATCTCCGCGGCGCGCGACTCCGCCGCGTAGCCATCGTGTCGCTGGATCGTCTCCTCGAGCTCCGAGAACCGGTCGGCGTCGAAGTCCTCGTCGGATCCGGCGATCAGTCTCTCCTTCTCGACGATGGCGTCCCAGAGCTCCGGGTTCCCCATCATCGCGACCCCGAGGATCTCCTCGTCCTCGTACAGGAACTGATCCTGTCGAAGGAGGCCGAGCTGGAGCCGACGCGGGATCGTGACGGACCCGTCGGTCGGGTCTTCGTTCCCGCTCAGAATATCGAGGAGCGTGGTCTTGCCCGAGCCGTTGGCGCCCACGAGTCCGTAGCACTCGCCCGCGTTGAGCAGGAACGACACGTGGGAGAACAGCGTCTGGGCGCCGAACGACTTGCCGAGGCCGGATACCGAGATCATGGGGACGGAGCTTACAACGACGGCCGACGTATGGCAGCCAGACCGGAGGCAGAGTGAACGCCCTCCGCGTCAGCGACGCGATCGTCGGCTACGTCGTCTTCGGGACGGCGAGCCCGTCCTCCCACGTGGCGAGCGGAATCGGGCCGGCGCGCCGCTCGCGACCCCAATGCGCGAGCGGCTCGAGCGCTCGCATGGCGAGCCCCCCCAGACGCGCGCGCCACCGCTGCCGGTGCTCCGCCGCCGGCTCCCGGGCCCGGGCCAGATCCGGGTCGAGCACCCGCTCGCGGATCTCTCGAACGATCTCGGGTCTCCGCGTGATCAAGACGACTTCGGGCTGGATCCGAAAGCTCACGAAGTCGAAGTTCGCGGAGCCGATCACGACCGCGTCGTCGATCCGCATCACCTTTGCGTGCGACATGGGGCCGGGGAGCATGACCACCTCGAACCCTTCGCGTCGCGAAGCCTCGATCGTGCCCCATTTCATCACGCTGCGGTTGTGCTCCTCGGGCATCATCACCGTGACGTGGACGCCGCGTCGGTGCGCCCGACCGAGCGTGCTCCAGAAGGGCTCGCTCACGTAGGGGCATTGAACGATGATCCGGTCGGTGGCGCGGTCCAGGGCGCGCGAGACCGCGTCGCGGATCCCGACGTTGCCGCGACCCTCGCCGACGACGATCTCGTCGCCGTCGATCTCGGCGGATGCCGCCCGATCGTGCCCATCCCAGGTGTGCTCGAAGTCTTCGCGTAGGAAGGACGCGATCCCGGGGCTCTCGACCCGCACCATGAAGTCGTGCCAGGCGAAGTTGTGGTCGCTGAAGTTGATCCCGCCCAGATACGCGACCCGGTCGTCGATGGCGACGATCTTCTTGTGGTTGCGGACGACGAGCCGATGGAACCGGCGGCCGACGGGCCACGCGAACCGCACCGGGACCCCCCCACGCTCCAGACGAGCGCACATCTCGCCGGTTGCGGTGACCTCGCGCTGGAGAGCCGGGTCGCGTCGCGCCGCCGGGAGCCCGATGAACCGGTCGTTGATCAGGTACTTCGTGACCGCGTCGGCCACGATCCGCTTGTCGGGCGCCGCGCACGCGAGCAGCGCGTCCGCGAGTCCCTGACCCGCCGCATCGCCTTCGAACGAGAGGGTCTGTACGAGAACGTGCCGACGCGCGCTCTCGATGTCCCGCTCGAGCCGCCGCCAGAACTCGGCTCCGCCGAGACAGAGCTGCATCGTCGACCCGGGCTCGTTCGGACTCACACGGTCACCCCGCCCGGCCGCGGAGCGCTCACGCGCGGCCTTCGGTCTCGTCGAGCGGTCCGCCGGGAGCTCCGCCGCGTCGCTCGACGGCCCGGACGTCGTCGACGTGTCGACGCGCCTCGACGAACAGGACGTAGACGCCGAGGATCGTGCCGAAGAACGTCGTCAGCATCCGCCAACCGACGACCCACAGGACGGTCACTTCAGCCAGCAGGACCCGGTTGAGCATCAATCCGGTGGAAGCCTCCGCCAGCCCGGACGCGCCCGGCGTAGGCGCGAAATAGAGCACGATGTTCTGCAGGAGCTGGAGCCCGATGAACGACGCGTCGACCGGGCCCTGAAGCGCCATCGCGAGCACGTAGCCCATCACGTACTTGTTGAGGAAGAGGATCGCGGTCGCCAGGCACATCCAGGCGAGCGTCATCTTGCCGTGCGAGGCGACCGCACGGATCCCGGCCGACAGGAGCTCGACTTCCTTGTCGAGGAGTCGTCGACCCATGGCGGCCCAACGTCGGCGTCGGGTTCCGCGGCGGGTCACGGCGTTGAGGAAACGTCGGATCATCCGGACCGTCCGTCGTTGCCAGGCGACCGCCGCGACCAGGAGACCGGCCAGGACGGTGATGGCCGACATGATGACGATCAGCGCCAAGGTGACGCCGCGCGAGAGCGCTT
>JAKSCH010000501.1 GCA_022360695.1 Gemmatimonadota bacterium | reverse complement strand
GTCCGACACGTCGCCGAAGGGGCCCCAGTCGCCGGTCACGAACCCTTTGCAGACCATCCCGCACGACTCGGTGAGGTGGTGGAGCAGTTGAGCGGTCGTCATCCAGTTGTCGCCGGTCGTGGGTTTCCAATCGAGATCCTCGGGCCCGACCATGCTCATCAGCTTCTCGGTCGCGCCGTACGCGGCTTCGAGCTCCGCGTGAAGAAGCGGCTTCCATTCCATCGAACTCATCCCTTTCGTGGGGTCGTCGCCCCGCTTCTACCTTCCGCCCGACCGTCCGACGACCGCCGCTGATTCTGCGCCTCTTCACCTCCCTTCCGCGAGCCCTTCCGGCGCGTCGCGAGCCTGCGGCTCGCGACGGGCCGGGTGGCCGATCCGACCCCGGGCCGCGAGGTTCGACGGATGAGACTTCTGTACATTGCGGACCCCATGTGCTCGTGGTGTTGGGGCTTCTCGCCCGTCATCGGCGAGATCGCGCGCCGATACGAAGCGCGGCTCGAGATCGACGTGCTCATGGGTGGGCTCCGACCCGGGACGACGGAGCCCATGGACGACGCGATGCGGGCCGACATCCGAGGACATTGGGAGCACGTGCGCGACGCCTCTGGTCAGCCCTTCGACTTCTCGTTCTTCGAACGACCCTCGTTCGTCTACGACACCGAGCCGCCGTGCCGGGCGGTCGTGGTCGCACGAACGATCGATCCCGATGGGACGCTCGGGTTCCTCGCCGACCTGCAACGCGCGTTCTACGCCGAGAATCGGGATGTCACGTCGACCGCCACGCTCCTCGAGCTCGCCGCGGACGCCGGGTTCGACGCCACATCCTTCGAGACATCGCTCCGGAGCGAAGAGACACGAGACGCCACTCGCGCCGACTTCGCGGTTTCGAGACGACTCGGCGTCCGCGGCTTCCCCACAACGCTCGCCATGATCGGCGAGCGTCCGCTTCTTGTCGCCTCGGGGTTCCGACCGATCGAGCGGCTCATCCCGACCATCGACGACTGTCTTTCGCTAGCCGACGACTAGCCTCGCGTTCCACTAGTGTGAGCGCGACGAAAAAACTCGCGTTCAATCGAACAACCGCTATGTTGCGATCACGTCATCGAGTCGGTGAAGGGAACGTTCGGATGTTCGGATCAACACATCGCCTGCGAGAACGAACGAATGGAAGCTCCACGGGTCGAGCCGGATCCTCATGGGGGGGCAGTCGAACGACGTATCATCACTGAGCAGGAGTCCGGCGTGTTCGCCGCGCGAGCCATATCCGCCGGCGAAGCGGTGATCTGGATGCTGGGACGACGAATCGACGGGCCGACCCGCGAGAGCATCCAAATCGGCGATGGGATCCACGTCGACAACAACGGACTGGTCGACTTCACGAACCACGCCTGCGAACCCACGGCGTTCGTGGATCTCTCGAGCTCCGAGCAGCCTTGCATCCGCGTCCTGCGAGACCTGGAAGTCGACGCCGAGATCACGATCGACTACTGCGCGACCGAAGAGGCGATGTCGACGCCGTTCGAGTGTGGGTGCGGAGCGGTGGGCTGCTACGGAGAAGTACGCGGATATCGTTTCCTCACACCGGCCCAGCGAGAGACGCTCGGCGACCGGGCCAGCGCCTTCCTGATCGAGAAGTACGCCGCCGTGGCGGGAGAGATCGGCGCCTCGCACCCGCGGGAGACGGAGTCCCGAGAAGCCGTCTGACGGTCGAGCTCGCGTCCCTTCACGACAGACACGGACGACCCGGTGGAGCTCACCGATTTCATAGATCGGCACTACCGTCACTTCAACGCGGCCGCCTTGGCCGACGCCGCGCGCGCGTACCGCGAGCTCACCGATCGCGGCGGTCGGGTGTTGGTCGCCATGGCCGGCGCGATGAGCACCGCCGAGCTCGGGAAGTCGCTCGCCGGCATGATCCGCGAGGGCCGTGTCCATGCGGTCTGCACGACCGGCGCGAACCTCGAGGAAGACCTCTTCAACCTGCTCGCCCATGAGAGCTACCTCCGGATCCCCGATTGGCGAAGCCTGACCCCCTCGGACGAGAAGAGGCTCGAGGGACGAGGGCTCAACCGGGTCACCGATACGTGTATCCCGGAGCAGGAAGCGTTCCGAGCGCTCGAGGGTCCGATTCTCGAGCGTTGGCGAGGCGCCGAGGGTGAGGGGCGGACACGTCTGCCTCACGAGTACCTGTACGATCTCCTGCGCGGCGGAGACTTGGCGGAACGCTACGAGATCGACCCCGCCGACTCGTGGCTCGCGGCCGCCGCGGATGTCGAGCTGCCCTTGTTCGTGCCCGGCTGGGAGGACTCCACCCTCGGCAACATGTACGTCGCGCACCAGTTGGCCGGGACGCTGTCGCGCCCCGGCCCCGTGGCGTCGGGCACGGAGTACATGGTCCGGCTCGCGGAGTGGTACATAGGCACGACCATGGACTGTGCGCTCGCCGAGCTTCCGCCGGCGGGCGAGACTCGACCGGAAGCGGCACCTGGACCGACGGTAGCCCCGGTGCCGAAGCGGGACGTGGGTCTGTTCCAGATCGGCGGCGGGATCGCGGGCGACTTCCCGATCTGCGTCGTGCCCATGATCCGTCAGGATCTCGGACGCTTCTGTCCGTACTGGTCGTACTTTTGTCAGATCAGCGACTCCACGCCGAGCTACGGGTCCTATTCCGGAGCGTTCCCCTCGGAGAAGATCTCGTGGGGGAAGCTCGAGGTGGATACGCCGAGCTTCGTGATCGAATCGGACGCCACGATCGTCGCGCCGTTGATCTTCGGCTACGTGCTGGGCTGGTAGCGCTCCCGAGCGCATCGTTCGGGGGGTTCCTCGCATCCTTACGACGACGGTCGGTCCGTCGGCGTCGCGACGCGGGCGGCCGACTTACCAGCTCGATGTCCGGATCCGCCAGGGCGTCGATCTCGGCGGCGTCG
>JAKSCH010000154.1 GCA_022360695.1 Gemmatimonadota bacterium | reverse complement strand
TGCGGATGGCCGAGGAAGTGCTCGAGGTCTTCCACGCGGCTGTTCGCCCAGTAGTTGGCGATCATCCCGTTGGCCACGTTGAGGTCCTCGGCTCGTGCCTTGTTCCTCAGGTCCATGGGCGTGATGAAATAGTGGCCGCCGTAGTTGGGATGGATGTGATTGTCCCCCGAATACCAGCCGTCGGCCGCCATGTCGATCCACCGTTCGAGC
The DNA here is from genome assembly GCA_022360695.1 of Gemmatimonadota bacterium. GTDB lineage: Bacteria > Gemmatimonadota > Gemmatimonadetes > Palauibacterales > Palauibacteraceae > Palauibacter. The sequence continues at coordinate 3,779 of JAKSCH010000154.1, read as the reverse complement.
TCGACATCGATCGACGTCCACTCTCCCGGCTCGATCTCCACGGTGCGCTCGACGGGCTCGTACTCGAACCCGCGCCACACCTCGAGCCGCGTCGGTCCCGCGGGCAGCGTGACCGAGAAGCTGCCGTCGGTATGGAAGTAGTAGTCTTCGGTCGCGCTCACGACGCGGGGATAGCTGCCGCGTGGGAAGTAGCTTCGTCCGTCCGCGGCTTCCAGATAGACGCGCGAGGGCAACGGCTCCCCGGCGGAGTCTGCGACCCGGACGCGCAGCCGGCCTGTCGGTTCCGACCACGCGAAGTCGTCGATGCGCACCGGGCGAGGCTCACCCCCGCCGCGGCCGGTCGTGTAGAGCCCGAAGCCCATGCCGTGATCGACCGTTCGCTCCGCATCGGGCGTGCCCCCGTTCCGCGCGTACACCAACCGTTCACCGTCTGGGGACCAGGACGGGAAGTACTCGTCCGTCCGCGTGTGCGTCAGCCGAACCTGCTGGATCCCCGGGCTCGAACGATCCTGCGCGGCGGTCGCCGGACGCGTCGGCACTTGGTAGATGTCGTTGTTGCCCGATGCATCCGTCACATACGCGACCGAGCCACCGTGCGGTGCGACGACGGGTGACGCCTGGTAGTTCGTTTCGATGCGGATGAGAAGCTCGGCGAGGCCCGAGTCTGCCTCCCACCGCCAGAGCGATCCCGATCCGAGGGCCGCCTCGCCGCGCTTGGAGACGAACACGATGTCACCCGACGTACCGACCCAATCGCCCGCCATGTCGTGCGCCGTCGGATCTGCGATCACGGGCTCGGCGCGCCGACCGTCGAGGTCGTACGACCAGAGGTCGAACGTGCCATCTCGTCCGGTCGTGAACAGGATGCGAGACCCGTCCGGAGAAAACCGCGGGCGAAGGTCGAGACCCGGGTCGTTCGTAAGCCGACGCGAGGCGCGCGAGTCCAGCTCGAGCAGATGGATGTCGAAGTCGAGATCTACATCGGCCGCGTACGCGATCGCGCTGCCGTCGGGAGACCAGCTCGGCTGCGAGTGGTATCCCGGACCCGAGCTGAGCTGCTCGGCGACGCCGCCCTCGACGGGCACGCGCCAGATTCGTCCCTGATACGCGAACGCGATCCACGCCCCGTCGGGTGACCATGCCGGGTAACTCGGAGACGCCGTGACCGGCGGGGGAAAGTATCCCTCCATGTACATCTTGCCCGATCCGCGGATGCCCGACATCGCCGGGTAGCCGCCGATGAACGGCCCCGCGTAGGCCGCGGCGTCCCGACCCGGGTCGGGCGTCTGTGCCGCGACACGTCCCGGGATCGTCGTCCCGACGGAAAGCGCGACTAGGGAAAGCGTGACGGACACGGGGATGCTTCGCGCCATGGCGAGCTCTCGGTTGTCGAGGTGAGGACGCACGATGCGTGAGGGGTCGTCGTCAGTTCGTGGACGCCGGAATCGCGACTTCGAACGCGGTCCAGGGCTCGTCGCGTCGAAAGCGGAGCTCGCCCTCGTGCTCGGCGACGATCCCGTGGGACACGGAGAGCCCCAAACCGACTCCCTGGCCAACCGGCTTCGTCGTGAAGAACGGGTCGAAAAGGCGACCGACGTGCTCATCGTCGATGCCGGGACCGTTGTCGGCGACCTCGTACACGATGAGACCGTTCCGTCGGTCGGCTCCGACCCGGATCCGTCGATCTCCTCTCGCGTTCCCGTTCGTCAGGGCATCGCGAGCATTGAGCAGCAGGTTGATGAAGACCTGCTGCATACGACTCGAGTTCATCGCCACTCGGAGATCCGCCACGGACTGCATGTCGACCGACAGCTCGATGCCTCGGTGGCGAAGCGACTGGTTGAGCAGCTGGATCGCGGCGCTCAAGGGCGCCGAGGCACGCGTCAGCTCGCGGGCCGCCTCGGTCTGACGCGCGAACATGAGCACGTTCTGGATGATCTGGGCGAGGTGCTCCGATGCCTCGAGGATGTCGTCGAGCTCATCCGCGTGCTCGCCGATCGAATCGCTCCCGTGCTCGGCCATCACGTCGGCCAAGCCCATGATGACGGTGAGCGGTTGGTTCATCTCGTGGGCGATCCCCGCCGCGAGCGTGCCGAGGGCGGTGAGCTTGCTCGCCTCGACCAGCTCCGCCCGAGCCATCCGCAGGTCGGACCGAGTGCTCTTGAGCTGCTCGAGCGAGGTCACGCTTTCGGCGAGCGTCCGGCGCCGCTCACGCATCCACCGCGCCTGAAGCCGCGAGAGGAGCCGAGCCGATGCTCGATGTTCGGGGGGGAACCGCTCCGGCGGTGGGACTTCGATCAGGGTCCCATCGGCAAGCGGTCGCAGGACCTGCTCGAGGCTCGTCGTCAGGGCGCCCGTCCCAGCTCGGCGATCACGCGCTCTGGACGCTCGTAGAACGGATTCTCGACGATGCGGTCGTCGAGCATCACCTTGGGGTGCGTGCGGAGGAGCTGGACCAACAGATGGGACCCGATGTAGCGAACGTCGTACACGCAGAACCCGGACATGCAGCTGCCCTCGATCTGTTGGTTGATGCGTGCTTCGAGGTAGATGCACTCATCGTCGGGCACGGCCGCATCGATGATCCAACGCATCACCCCGCAGTGGTACACGCGGGTCGCCCCTCGGTCGATCAACCGGTCGACCTCGGTCTTCGTTCGCGCCAGGAACTGCTCCGAGTCGAACCAGCCGTCGTTCATCCCCATGATGAGCGGGTCGTGCGCGTAGAGTGCGGCCGATGGAATGTCGAGCGCCGCCGACTCGACGGCTTCGAAGGCTTCCGCTCGTTGCCCGGGCCCCGCGACGATCACGCCCGGCTGCGTCGTCGGGGCTACGTGCCGGAGGTAGGGCGCCAGCACGTCGACGTCCCGCCGGCTGCTCATCAGCGCGATGACGTGGTCCCCGGGGCCGACGGCCAGCTCGAGGGCCGGCGTCTGCCCGGCACGGGCCGGGTTCGCGGCCACCGTCGTGCTCGTGTTCATGCATGCACCTCGGCCTCCGGTACCGGGCGCTCCGACCCGTCGACGAACGCCCTGACCCGTCGTACTCGGAACGGCTTCGAAAGCCGTTGGGCCCCGAGCTCGCGTAGCTCCGTCTCGGCGCTCGGTTCCAAGAACCCGCTCACGACGAGAACGCGGATCTCGGGTCGATGGCGTACGATCCAGCGAGTGATCTCGAGCCCATCCGGCCCCGGGAGCTTGAGGTCGCAGATGACGCGATCGAAAGTCCGTCGCTCGAGCGCGCCGAGCGCCTCGTGCCCATCGCTCGCCACCGTCACGTCGTCGCTGACCCCTCGTACGAGTCGCTCGAGCAGCTCGGCGACGCCCCTGTCGTCTTCCACGATCAGGACCGAGGGCATGCCGACCGCCTCGGTCGGGTCCGTCGCAGCGCGCCGCATCTAGGGCACCAGCGCGTCGAGCTCCGCACGGTCCAATAGCTCGCCCTTCGAGATCACGGCTTCGATCGATCGCGTATTCGTTATGTCGTCCAACGGGTTCGCCGACAAAAGAACGAGGTCCGCGAGACGTCCCTCTTCCAGGGTGCCCAGCTCGTCCGACATCCGGAAGAATTCCGCGGGTCGTACGGTCGCCGCCTCGAGCGCATCCATAGGCGTCAGACCCGCCCGGACCAACATCTCCAGCTCGCTGTGCAGGCTGTAGCCGGGTGCCGCGAAGGCGATCGGCGTGTCCGTGCCCGCTCCCAGCGGAACGCCGGCTCGGTGCATGAGGTCGATCAGGAAGAGGCTCCAGGAGGCGTAGGTCGTGTCTTGGGTCTGATCC
>JAKSCH010000218.1 GCA_022360695.1 Gemmatimonadota bacterium | reverse complement strand
GGGACGAAGTCTGGTGAGCGGCTCCCCCCGTCGCCGACGGAGGGGGGTACCGCCGACGGAAGGGGTATCGTCGTCGTGAGGAGGGGTGCCGTCGTCGGGCCCCGCGCGCACGCTCAGGGGAGCCGGTCGACCAGCAGACCGAGCAGCCCGTCCGGGTTGTCGACGTGGAGCCAATGTCCCCCGCGGAGCCGGTGGGCGTGCGCCCGACCGTCGGCGCTCGCGCGGACGAAGCGGTCGTACTCGTCGGGCGCGATCACGTCGGACTCGCTCGCTTGCACGAGGTGGATCTCCGATGCGGGGGCGGGCGCCTCGACGACGTCCCACAGATCGCGGCGGAAGAAGTCGTCCAGCATCGCTTCCATGTCGGCGGACTCGAAGCGCCACCAGTACCCGCCGGCATCGGCGACCAGGTTCGTGGCCATCCAAGCGGCGACATTGCGGGCGAATCCCTCGGCTTCCATCGCCGCCACCGCGTCGGCGCGCTCCGGGAACGGACCTGGGAGCCGCTTGAGGATCTGCAACATTCGGTATGCGGCCCCGCCGGGCGTCTTCCGCGAGGGCGTCGAGTCGATCACCCACACCTGGGCCGGCGCCATCGCGGCCACCGACATCAACGCGATCTTCCCGCCGAACGAGTGACCCAGGACGGCCGTCGGCCGCCGATCGGTCGCCTCGACGAGATGGCTCAGGTCCGCGACGCAGGCGCTCAGCGTGTGCGGGGGCTCGAACTCGGTCGAATGCCCGTGCATACGGAGATCGACCAGCACCACACCCCATTCCTCGCGCGCCTCCGTGAGGCGCTTCGCGAACGAGGCCCAATTGCGTCCGGCGCCGTAGATCCCGTGGAGCACGTAGATCCAGTGCGGCGGGTCGTCGGCACCCACGACGTGGTGGTGGAGTAGAGGCTCGGACACGAAGTTGGCGCTCCCTCGGAACGATTCGGCCGGAAGGCCCGGAAGGTAAAGGGGAAGCTCCAGGCGTGCGATCATCGCTCGGATCCGAGTTCCGACCGCGACGCGGTCTCCGGAACCCACATCTACAGACGATTGCCGCCCGTTGGGCGCGGGCGCGCGCCGAGCCGCGAACCGAGCGTACGCGACTCGACACGCCCGATGGCGATTTCATCGATGTCGACGTGTGGTCGGAGCTGCGCGAGCCACGCGGGGCCTGCCTGCTGCTCCATGGCCTGGAGGGGTGCGCGCGCTCCAGGTACATGGTGACGACGGCGAGCGCGCTGCTCGCCTCGGGGATCCAGCCGGTGGCGCTCAACTTCCGCTCGTGCAGCGGCGAGCCCAACCGGACCCCGCAGTCCTACCACTCGGGGCGGACGGACGACATCGCGCAGACGATCGCCTGGGTACGGGATCGATACGCCTCGCTGCCCGTGGGTGCCGTGGGCTTCTCGCTGGGGGGCAACGCGCTGATCAACCTCCTGGGTCGCGAGCCCGACGCGGACCGGGTCGCTGCGGCCGTCGCGGTCTCGGTCCCCTACGACCTGTCGGCGTGCGCCGGCGCCCTCGAGCGCGGCCTCGGCCGCCTGTACGGGAACTACTTTCTCCGGACGCTCCGCAAGAAGGCCGAGGAGAAGGCGCGCCGCTTCCCGGGTCGGGTCGACCCACGAGGGGCGACGGCTCGCTCGATCCGAGCGTTCGACGATCTGTTGACCGCCCCGATCCACGGCTTCGAGGACGCCGACGACTACTACGCCCGGTGCAGCGCCGGCCGGCACGTGGGGCAGGTCCGCACGCCGACGCTCCTGATCCAGTCGTCCGACGACCCGCTCGTTCCGGACGCGACCATCCCGGTCGAGACGATCCGACGAAGCCCCGCCCTCCGTCTCGTTCTCACGAGCGGCGGCGGTCACGTCGGCTTTCTCGACGAGGAGCGAGGCGCCGGCCCCGCCGGCTGGCTGGAGCAGACGATCGCTCGCTTCGTTGTGGATGCGCTCACCGGGGCGGATCTTTCCGGTTCCGACGTCGTCTCCGCTCAGCCGACCCGCGGTGGGTTCGCATCGACGTCCGACCGCACTGCGATGGAATCGCCGACACGATGACCGACGCCTCACCCGACGCGACGCGCTCGATCACGCTGCGTTGCGCGTTTTGCCTCACGCTCAACCGCATCGACGCGGGGCGAGCCGACGACCGGCCGATGTGCGGCTCCTGCGAACGTCCGTTCCTGCTCGATCGACCCGTCAAGGTGACGGACGAGGACTTCGACCCGCTCGTCCGCGAGACGGACATCCCGGTCCTGGTCGATTTCTATGCGGACTGGTGCGGGCCCTGTAAGATCATGGCGCCCGTCCTGGACGACGTGGCGCGCGAGCGGAAGGGCGAGATCGTGGTCGTGAAGGTCGACACCGACGCCAACCCGGTCGCCTCCCAGAAGCACGGGATCCGCTCGATCCCGACGTTGGTGCTGTTCCGCGATGGGGAGGAGGCCGGTCGCGCCGTCGGCGCGGTGCCGGCCGACGAGCTCGCGGCGCTGATCGACGCCGCACCGACCGACAACGAAGCCTAGCGAGCAACTGTCCTAATACATCGTGAGCCCTCGAGTTCTCCCCGCTTTCCCCAGGCGAGCCGGCGTCTCCGTCCGCCTCCGCCGCAAACCGAGGTTAGACATGCGTACCGCACCGAAATTCGCCTTTTCGTTCCTGGCGCTCGCCCTCGGAGCGCTGCCCCTCACCGCGCAAGGATTCGGCGCGGGGGTCGCGATCCACTCCGGTCAGATCCTCGTCGCCGAGCCCGGTGGCCCGACCTCGACCGGCATGGTCTACGTGTACGAGAAGACCGGCGACGGGTGGGCCGAGACCGGCACCATCGTGCCCAACGGTGCGCAAGAAGGCGGTCGGTTCGCGACCTGGCTCGCGGCGTACGGCGATCGGATGCTGGTCGGCTCTCCGGGATCGGCGTACGTGTTCGAGCGCACCGACGACGGATGGAATCAAACCGGCACGCTCATGCCGACGCTCCCCGAGGGGATGACGCTCGGGAGCGCGGGCGCGATCGCCGGCGACGTGGCGTTGATCTCGGTCGCGGGACGTCGCTCCCGCACGGGGGCGCCGGCGGGCAAGGTGCTCGCCTTCGAGCGCACCGCGGACGGGTGGACGGAGATGGGTGAGCTGGCCTCGCCGGAGTCCGCCGCCAACGACGGATTCGGGACGTCCATCATCACGAACGGGACGATCGCCGCGGTGGGCGCGCCCGGCGCGTCGGTGTCCAACACCACGCGCGCGGGCGCGGTCTACTTCTTCGGACGCGACGACTCGGGCGCCTGGACGTCGATGCTCGAGCCGCTGGTCGCCCCGGATCCGAGCCAGGGCGCCGCGTTCGGCAGCGCGATCAACGCGCGCGACACGGACGGCGGCGCAGAGTTCGTCGTCGCCGCCGCGGGCGCCGGCCGAGGCGCCGGGACGGTCTACTCGTTCCGCTTCGAGGGCGAGGGCGCGGCGCCTTCGCTGACGAGCCGGTTCTTCCCACCCGTCGTGGGGCGCCGCGGCGGGTTCGGGAACGCCCTCGCGTTCGTCGGCGACGAGCTGTGGATCGGCGGGGCGGGCGTCGGGAGCGGCAACGAGGGGCAGGTCCTCCGCTACGAGACGAGCGAGGCGGGGACGGTTCGACTCGCCGACGTGCTCAGCGCCTCCAACGCGGCCATCCGCGATGGATTCGGCGCTCGGATCGCCGCCACGGAAGACGTGGCCGTGATCGTGGCCGGCGGCAAGGACAATCGCTACGGAACGGCCTACGTGTACGAGCGAGAGGGCGACGCGTGGGTCGAGGCGGACGAGATCTGGAGCGAGGTCCAGAACTACGCGGCCATCAACGGCCACGAGGTCGGGTGCGAAGAGGGGATGTCGGCCGACTTCGATTGCGGCAAGGTCAACATCCTCTCGTTCATGCCGATCTCGGACGTGGGCGGGAGCCGCGGCGAGCGCGTGAACGACGTCTGGGGCTGGACCGACCCTCAGACGGGGCGCGAGTACGCGTTGCTGGGTCTCACGGACCAGGCGTCGTTCATCGACATCACGGATCCGTCGAACCCGCGCTACCTGGGTCAGCTCCCCATGACGGAGGGGGCGAACGGGAGCGTGTGGCGCGACATCAAGGTCTTCCAGAACCACGCGTATATCGTGTCCGACGGCGCGGGTGAGCACGGGATGCAGGTGTTCGACCTCGAGCGACTCCGCGACGTGGGCAGCGAGCCCGTCGTGTTCGACGTGGACGCGCACTACGACGGGATCGCGTCGGCGCACAACATCGTGATCAACGAGGCGTCCGGATACGCCTACAGCGTGGGCTCGAGCGGCGGTGGCGAGACGTGCGGCGGCGGTCTCCACATCATCGACATCAACGAGCCCAAGTCGCCGACCTTCATCGGGTGCTTCGCGGACGCGAGCACGGGTCGCCGGAACACCGGGTATTCGCACGACGCGCAGTGCATCGAATACGACGGTCCGGACACCGAGCACGTCGGAAAGGAGATCTGCTTCGGCTCGAACGAGACCGCGATCTCGATCGCCGACGTGACCGACAAGGAGAACCCGATCGCGCTCTCGACGGCCTCGTATCCGGACGTCGCGTACGCCCACCAGGGCTGGGTCACCGAGGATCACCGCTACTTCTATCTGGGCGATGAGCTCGACGAGCTGCGGACGCAGTTCTCCGGGACGCGGACGATGATCTTCGACATCACTGATCTCGACGATCCGGTCCTGGTCAAGGAGCACTTCGGCGAGTCGACGGCGAGCGACCACAACATGTACGTCCTGGGGAACTTGCTCTATCAATCGAACTACAACAGCGGGATGCGGATCCTCGACATCACGGACCCCGAGAACCCGACCGAGGTCGGGTTCCTCGACACGGTTCCGTACGCCGAGGGCCCGTCGATGGGCGGCTCGTGGAGCAACTACCCGTACTTCGCGAGCGGCACCATCATCGTGACGAGCGGCAACGAGGGCCTGTTCATGGTCCGATACGACAAGCCCGAGCTCGTCCCGTAGGGGAGTCGGGTGCGCCCAGGGTCCGCTGACCCCAGGCCGCGCTCGTAGGCGGTGAATCGAAAACGAAACGCGACGGTACCTTGAAAATCAAAAACGTGAAGAACCTGGCGCTGGTCGGCCTGTTCCTGGCCGGCGGGCTCGGGTGCGCCAGCTCGCGGACCGCGCGCATCGTCTCCGAGCCGAGCGCGGGAGATGGGGCGGCGGGTCCGTACCTGTACGTGGCGAACCAGGAAGCCGCCGCGGTCACCGTGATCGATCTCGAGACGCACGAGATCGTGGAAGTCATCGATCTCGAGGCGATGGGCTACGGCGCGAACGCGAAGCCGCACCACATCGCGGTCGAGCCCGACGGCTCGTTCTGGTACGTGTCGCTGATCGCGGCCAACCAGGTGCTCAAGTTCGACCGCGACAACGAGCTCGTGACGAGCGTCGAGTTCGAGCGGCCCGGGCTGTTGGCGCTCCATCCCTCGCAGGACTGGTTGTTCGTGGGGCGCTCGATGGCCGCGGTGAACCCGCCGCAGCGGATCGGGCGGATCGGGCGGACCTCGATGGAGATCGAGGAGTTCGAGGTGTTCATCCCGCGCCCGCACGCGCTGCTCGCGAGCCCGGATGGCGAGTGGGTGTACACGGGGAGCCTGGGCGAGAACTCGGTCGTCACGG
>JAKSCH010000190.1 GCA_022360695.1 Gemmatimonadota bacterium | reverse complement strand
GGCGACGCCGAGGAGCTGGCGCTGGCCGAGGTGAAGGCCGAGGAGGCGATGCGACGCACGGTCGTCGAGACTCACGACGCGGACGTCTTCGAGGTGCCGCCCCCCGTGATGGCTCGATGCCCCGTCACGGACAACGAGCTGCCCCGCGATCGGACCGAGAGTGATCCGGTCGTCTGGACACACGAAGCGTTCGAGCGACTCGGTCGGGTGCCCCTCATCGCGCGGCCGCTCGCCCGCAACACCGTCGAGAAGTTCGCGCGGAGTTCGGGGCTGTGGCGGGTCACGTCGCACGTCATGGATGAGAACAAGGAAGCGATGATCGCCGCCGACGAGTTCGATCTCGATACGATGCTCGTCATGTTCAACGAGATGAAGGCGAAGCAGGCGCGCGCCGAGGCCGCCGGCGTGGACGGCATCAGCGATGAGATGCGCGCGTTCATCGAGGAGGCGAAGGCGTCGGGCGTCACGCGCTGTCCGATCCGCGATATCGAGCAACAGGCCGCCGACTGTCCCGTCGACTTCAAGACCGTGTCGCCCGAGGAGGCGAAGGCGGCGATCGAGCGGTTTTCGGCCGAAAGCGCGGACGAGGTCGAGCCGGACCCGGCCGCCGTACCGACGGAAGGGTCGCAAGGGGCGTGACGGGAGCCCCGGTGGGCACACACGTCGGTGAGAGCGCCGGGGCGCTCGACGCGCTGTGGTACGAGCCGCGGGACGAATCGTCTCCGGAGCACGACGCGGCGACGGCGATCCCCCACGTCATCGCTTGGAATCTCACGCGTCGGTGCAACCTCGCCTGCGCCCACTGCTACATCTCGGCCGGCTCGTGGCACGCGCAGGACGAGGAGCTCGGGACGAACGAGTGCCGGCGGGTGATCGACCAGATCCTCGAGACGAGCCCGTCGCCCCTCCTGATCCTGAGCGGCGGCGAGCCGCTCGTTCGAGAAGACCTCGAGGACATCGCGCGCTACGCGACCGCCGGGGGCGCCACCGTCGTCGTCGGAACCAACGGCACCGGCCTCACCGATGACCGGATCTCGTCGCTCATGCGCGCGGGCGTTCAAGGCGTCGCGCTGAGCATCGATTCGCTCGACGCCCGATATCACGATCGGTTCCGGCATGGCGAGGGAGCGCTCGAAGACACCCTCGCCGCGGTCGACCGCTTGGGCGAGCACGGGCTCGATTTCCTGGTCCAGTTCACGATCACCAAGGGGAACCGGGACGAGCTCGACGCCATCGTCGCCTTCGCCGATGAGAAAGGCGCCGTGTGCGTCAACGTCTACTTCCTCGTCGAGACGGGACGGGGGGAGGGCATGCACGGGCTCGGTCCCGACGGGAACGACGAGGTGCTCCGACGTCTCACCGAGCTCCAGCGAGAATACCGCGGCCGCGTGATGATTCGGTCGAAGTGTCAGCCGCAGCTCATGCGTCACGTGTACGAGCGCGACGCGGAGTCCCCCCTCCTGCACTACCGCACCCGTTGTCCGTGCGGCGTCCAGTACTGTCGCATCACGCCGGATGGGAAAGTGACCCCGTGCCCGTACATGCCGGAGGTGGCCGGCGATCTCGGCGCGCGCTCGTTCGGCGAGATCTGGCGTGAATCGAAGGTCTTCAAGTTGTTGCGGGAAGGTGATGTAGGCGGGAAGTGCGGGCGCTGCGAGTATCGCGCGATCTGCGGCGGGTGTCGGGCCCGCGCTCACGCGATCGACGGTGATTTTCTCGCCGAGGATCCGGATTGCGCCTACGAGCCCGCCGTCGGGGTGGCGACGCCGGTGCGACCGGCGCGCGCGATCACGTACGGCGATGCGCCGACGAGTCGGCTCGCATGGGATGCCGAGGCGGAGGCGCGTCTCGCCGCGATCCCTTCGTTCGTTCGCGGCGTCGTGGCGGGTCGTGTGGAGAAGTACGCGTCGGAGGCGGGTTACGAGCGCGTGACGCTCGACGTCATGCGCGAGGTCCGTGAGACGATGCCGGTCGATTTCTCGAAGAAGGTGCCGTTCTTCGCCCGCGGGCGGAGGGGCGCGCAGACGCGCCGGCACTAGTGCGACAACCACCTGCGGGCGGCCGTCGGTTCGGGCCGCGCTGGGAGAGCCGATGAGGTCTCGGGAGACCGTCGAAGGAAGCCGAGCCGCTGCCTGGCTCCGGCGGGGGGGGTGGATGGCGATCGCCGCGCTCGCGGTTGCGGTCCCGTTGCTCGCGCAGGCCGCGGGGCCCGACTACGGGGAGTTCGGCGTGTTCGGGCTCGATCGCCGAGATGCGGTGTGGATCGCGGCCCAGCTCCACCTCCTGTTCGCCGCGTTCGTACTGGGTGTCCCGATGTTCGCCGTCGTCATCGAGGCGATCGGCATCTTCAGCAAGAACGAGCGCTACGACAAGCTCGCGAAGGAGTTCACCCGGCTGCTGCTCGTCGCGTACAGCGCGACGGCGATCTGGGGCGCCATCCTCGTATTCTTCCTGTCGACGCTCTATCCGCGGTTCTGGGGCTACCTGACCGCGATTTTCGCGCCCTCGATGTGGCTGTACGCGGCGCTCTTCTTCTTCGAGTCGTTCACGCTCTACCTCTACTACTACGGGTGGGACGCCTGGAAGAAGGGCGCCTCCAAGATCGTCCACTGGGGCCTGGGCATCATGCTCAACGTGTGGGGCACGATCGTGATGTTCATCGCGAACGGCTGGCTCACCTACATGATGAGCCCGCCCCCGGACGTCACCGCGGACACCGTCCCCCAGACCGTCGAGCTCTGGAGCGCGATCAACAACGCGACATGGATGCCGATCAACATCCACCGACTGCTCGCCAACGTGGTGTTCGGCGGCGCGATCGTGGGCGCGTATGCCGCGTATCGGTTCCTGACATCGGAGACCGATGAGGAACGCGCGCACTACGACTGGATGGGGTACACCGGGAACTTCATCGCGATCGGCGCGCTGATCGTGCTCCCCTTCGCGGGCTATTGGCTGGGTCGGGAGATCTACGAGTTCAGCCAGCAGATGGGGATCACGATGATGGGCGGCTTCATGAGCTGGCTGTGGATCATCCAGGCCTTTCTCATCGGCATCCTCTTCCTCGCGGGCAACTACTATCTGTGGATCGGGATGGGGCGCATCCCGGGGGCCGAGCGCTTTCAGCCCCATATCAAGTGGATGCTCCTCGTGCTGGTCCTAGGCGTGATCGTCTGGGCGACGCCCAACACGATGATCGCGGATCGCGATGAGATCGCGGCCATGGGAGGGCAGCAGCATCCCTTCCTCGGGGTGCTCGGCGTGATGAGCGCGAAAAACACCGCCGTGAACCTGATGATCCTCACGACGTTCTTGTCGTTCTTGATGTATCGGAGAGCGAACAAGGAGCCGGTCGTGCCGTGGGCCAAGGCCGGGACGATGATCCAAGGCCTGGCGTTCGCGATCGCCGCGGTCGTGGTCGTCTTCTACGGCGTGTACGGCTACTTCGTGACCGCGATCGTCCGGATCGGCTTCTCCGTCTATCAGGTGGCGGCCGTGCTCGCCACGATCTTGTTCGTGATCGGGATCGACATCGCCATGGCCCGAGGCGCCAAGTCTCGAGGAGAGATCCGGTGGGGCGAGATGCCGCCTCGCTCTCAGTACGCGCTGTTGATCCTCGCCGTGACATTCACCTGGCTCATGGGGCTCATGGGGTTCGCCCGCAGCGGGATTCGCCAGCACTGGCACGTGTACGAAGTGATCCGTGACACGAGCGAGCAGGCCTTCACGCCGGCGCTCGGACCCGCCGCGACCATGATCAGCATCTGCGTGCTGATCTTCTTCGGGTTGGTCGGGATGATCTTCTGGCTCGGCGGGCTCGCCGAGAAATCCGTGTACGAGGAGACCGGCGCATGACCAATCTCAAGATCCTGTTCACGGTCGTCGCCACCCTCGCGGTGTTCACGTTCGTCGCGAACGTGATCCCGCAGGTTCAATCGGCGGTGCCCGAAGAGATCGTCCTCAGCGCGGACATGTCGCCCGAAGAGCTGGCGTCGATCGGCGAAGAGGTCTACGCCGGCGTCGGCGGCTGCACCGCGTGCCACGGGCTCGGCACCCGCGCGCCGGATCTCGTCGGGGTGGCGGGCAGCGTGTGCGCGGCGCGCGTCCCCGGGCAGTCCTGCAAGGACTACCTGTGGGATTCGCTCGTCGATCCGATGGCGTACATCGTGGATGGGTTCCAGCCGATCATGCTCGATCAGAGCCGGACCCTCACCCAGCCCCAGCTCTGGACGCTCGTCGCGTATCTCGAGAGTCAAGGCGGTGAGGTGACCGTCACATCGGACGACTTCGCGGCGGCGCTGGCAGCCGCGGACGCGGCGCCCGCTCCGATGCTGCCACCCGCGGCCGTCGACCCCGCGGACATCGATCCGGTCCAGCTCGTGAACGAGCAGGGGTGCCTCGCGTGTCACGCGCTCGGAGGGGAGGGTGGGATGGTCGGTCCCGCCTTCGAGGACCTGATCGGTCAGGATCGCGACTACGTGCTGCGCGGCATCGTCGATCCGAACGCCGATACGGCGGCGGACTTCGCGGCGTTCGCCGGGACGATGCCGCCGACCTTCGGTGATCTGCTTTCCGAGACCGAGCTCGACGTGCTCGTCGAGTTCTTCGTTACCGGCGAGGTCCCGAGCGGTGGCTCGGATGGGGGAGACGGGGGAGACGAATGAAACGCTTGTTCGGGCACCCGTTCACGCAGGGCGCCGTCGTCCTGGTCGTCGGGTTCTTCATCTTCGAATATCTGATCGGGTACATACTGCCGTTGTTCGGCGTGTCCAGCGCGCCCGTGCCTCGGTCCGTGGTGTTCCAGTACATGCTGACGGTCCTCGTCGGCGTGCTTCTCTACATGAGCGCCGAGGAGGAGCGGTGGGCAGCGTTTCGTGAGCCGATCCAACGCACGATGGTCGACCGCGACAAGCGCGGTCTTCGCGGCGTGCTGATGGTCGCGATCCCGGCCCTGATCGGGTGGCTCGCCTACGAGAACGTCAAACCCAGCTACGGGGCGCCGGCTACGCTCCGCTCCGTCCACCCGGCGCCACCGAACCAGATCACGTTTCGCGGTCAGACCATGGAGCTGACGGGGCTCGAGAATCCGCTGCGACACGAAGGCTCGCTCGAGGAGCACATGGCGGTCGGTCGCGCGATCTACACGCGGAACTGCGTCCCGTGTCACGGCGACCGCTTGGACGGCGACGGCCATTTCTCGGCGGCGTTCAACCCGATCCCGGCCGACTTCACGGCGCCCGGAACGCTCCCGCAGCTCACCGAAAGCTACGTGTTCTGGCGGGTCGCCAAGGGCGGGCCGGGTCTGCCGCAGGAAGGCACGCCATGGGACTCGGCGATGCCGGCTTGGGAGCCCTTCCTCGAGGAGAACGAGATCTGGGCGACCATCATCTATCTCTACGAGCAAGCGGGCGTGACGCCGCGGACGTGGGAAGAAGAGGGCGAGGAAGGAGGCGAGCATTGAGCGCGCGCGCCGTGGTTTCGAAGGGGGCGGGACGAGGATCCTTGCTTCACGTCTTGATCACGCTGTCCATCGCCGCGCCGGCGGTCGCCCAGGACCTCGAGGCCGGCAAGGTGGTGTACGACGCCTGGTGTGCCGAATGCCACGGTCTGACCGGGCTCGGCGACGGGTCGGCGGCGGCCGCCATGCTCCCGCAACCGCGGAACTTCGAGCAGGCGAGGTACCAGATCCGCACGACGGGAAGCGGACAGCTCCCGACCGATGCCGACCTGCTCCACGTGATCGAGAACGGGCTCCCCGGGACGACGATGCCGGGCTGGCCGAACCTCACGCCCGACGAGACGCAGGATGTGATCGCGTACATCAAGAGCTTCTCGCGGTTCTTCGGTCAGGGCGATCCGCCGCAGCCGCTCGAGTTCGGTCCCGATCCGGGCGGTGGTGCGGCCGCGCTGGAGGCCGGGGCCGCCGCGTACCTCACCCTCGAATGCGAAGCGTGCCACGGCGCCACCGGTCGCGGCGACGGGACGTCGTCTCCGACGCTCGAGGACTGGCGCGGCTATCCGATTCGCGCCGCCGACCTCACGGAGGCGTGGGTCCTGAACGGCGGCTCGAGCGTCGAGGACATCCACACGCGCGTGCTGACGGGGCTGGATGGGACGCCCATGCCGGCAGCGATCGACGCGATGAACTCGGGCGTCGTGTCGCCCGATGAGGTTTGGCAGCTGTCGCATTGGGTCGCGAGCCTCGGGCCGCGC
>JAKSCH010000237.1 GCA_022360695.1 Gemmatimonadota bacterium | reverse complement strand
CCGCCGTTTGGGCTGCGAGGTGACGGTGATCGAGATGATGGACCAGCTCATGATCCGTGAGGAGCCCGAGCTCGCGGCGCGTTTGACCCAGGCCCTGCTCGACGAGGGGCTCGACATCTACACGGGCCGGTCGGTCACCAAAGTCGAGCGAACGCCGACCGGGCGTCGCGTGACCATGCGACCCGCCCACGGCGAGGCGGACGATGACGACGTCGAGACGGTGGAGGCGGAGGAGATCTTGGTCGCCACCGGGAGACGGCCCAACACCGAGGACATCGGGCTCGACGCCGCGGGCGTGGAGACGGATCGCGGCTGGATCGAAGTGGACGACAAGCTGCGTACGTCGCAGAAGCACATCTTCGCCGCGGGCGACGTGACGGGCGGCTATCTGTTCACACACGTCGCGGACCACGAGGCGCGCACGATCATCCAGAACGCGCTGTTCCCGGTCCGGGCGAAGATCGATTACGGCGTGATCCCCTGGTGCACCTACACCGAGCCCGAGCTCGCGCACGTCGGGCTGACCGAAGCCGAGGCGCGAGGCATGTACGGCTCGTCGGTCTCGGCGCACGTATACGATTTCGCGGGTCTGGATCGGGCGATCGCGGAGCGCGCCGCGGTGGGTCGTACCAAGATCGTCACGGGCAGGGGCGGGAAGATCCTGGGCGGCCACATCCTGGGGCCCAACGCGGGCACGATGATCGCCGAGATCGCGCTCGCCATGAAGGCGGGCGTAAAGCTCGGTACGATCTCGTCGCTCGTGCACCCCTACCCGACGATGAGCGAAGGGGTGCGCCGCGCCGCGGACGCGTACCGTCGGTCTCAGCTCAGCGGGTGGCGAAAGTCGCTCGTGGACGCCGCGCTCAAGGTGGGACGCTCGATGCCGGCGTAGGACCCGTCGCTGGCGTCGACACCCCGACGAGGCCGTCCGATACGACTTCCCGGTAGGTGCGGTAGCGACCCTCGTCCCAACCCTCGACGAGGTCCGTGGCCGACTGCACGAGCTGGGTGCTGTAGTACCCCGGCTCCTGAAGCGGGTGCGCGCCGCGGAACCCTCGGAAGAACGACTTGATCAGGACGCTCGGCTCCGCGAGCGGCAGACGGCGCAGGTTCTCGACGAAGCGCCCGAACGTGCGGTCGCCGAACAGATAGAACTCGACGTTGGACGTATAGAAGGCCGACACCTCGAGGTCTTCACGCTCGAGGAGATCCGCGACGGCCGCGAGCGCCACGTCCCCGCTCAGATCTCCGACGATCGGGATCACGCGATCCGCCAACTGGAGCTCCCGCACGCCTCGCCAGCGCGCTTCGGTCGAGACGTAGCTGACCAGTCGGCCCTCCCGGTCGACCTCGCGCAGCAGCTCCGCGTACGTCGGGTAGTAGAACTGCGGGGCGCGCCCGTGGCTACGAAACCGGAGCGCCGGACCCGCGGCGATGAACGCTCCGTGGAACCGCTCGATCGTCGCGCGCTGTGCGTCGGTAAGGCGGACCCCGAAGCCCTCGATCTCCCGCTCGACCGCGGCCGTCGCCTCGGCGCGCGACGCCTCGGTGACCGGCGCCCGATCGAGGTACGCGAGGATGGTGTCGATCGAGGCCGACGACCAGTCGGCGGCGTCCGGTGGAAGGGGTCGTCCCGTGAGGCGGGCCAGGTACTCCAGGCGGTTCTGCGACGTATGGAACAGCGCCTTGTAGATCAGGTGCTGGAGCACGTTGTCCGGCCGAATGTCGACGATGACCGCGAGCTCGGG
>JAKSCH010000113.1 GCA_022360695.1 Gemmatimonadota bacterium | reverse complement strand
TCCCGCCGGCACGACGTCGGTGTGGCCGTTCAGGATGAGCGTGGGACCTCGGCCGGCTCCCATCGAGCCGACCACGCCCAGCCCCCGTTCGCGCTCGACATCCGCCGAGTACGCGGGGTGCTCCCGCAATCGGGGAAAGTCAATCTCCCACACGTCGGTCTCCATGCTCAACGCGGCCATGGCGGCCGCGACGCGCTCCTGCGCGGGGGTCTCTTCGTTCGCGACGCTGGGGATCGCGATAAGATCGCCGAGATCGGCGAGCAGCGCATCGAGATCGACTGCGTCGATGATGCGTCGCTCGGTCGTGGAGAGTCGATCTCGGTTCATGTCTTGTCGGTCCGGGTCGCTCGGGCGCGGGTCTCGTCCGGGGCGGTGACGGAGACTACCGTTGTCGGCCCGCGGGCGCGCGGAGACGCGTCTTCGATCACCGTAAGGCAACAGGGGGCGAACGTGTCACCTCGGCTTCGTCGACCGCTCACGGCGGCGCTCATCCTGGTTCTGACGGGCTCGGTCGCGGTACAGGCCCAAGACAGCCGGCTCGTGGCCGAGCTCGAGCGTCTGGCCGAAGACAGCGGCGGAACGGTGGGCGTGGGCGCCCTCCATCTCGAGTCCGGCCGGGGCGTGTGGCTGAACGCGGATGAGCGGTTCCCCATGGCCTCCACGTACAAGGTGCCCATCGCGGTTCAGCTCCTCCACCGCGTGGACGAGGGCGAGATCCGACTCGATGACATGGTCGAGCTCGGCCCCGACGACATCCACCCGGGGAGCGGCACGATCTCGAGTCTGTTCGACGACCCGGGCGTGGCGCTCTCGCTCCTGAATCTCATGGAGCTGATGCTCCTCATCAGCGACAACTCCGCCACCGACCTGACGCTGACCGCGGCGGGGGGGTCGACGGCCGTGAACGAGAGGATGGTCGCGCTCGGAGTGTCCGGGCTGAGCGTGGATCGACCGACCTCGGTACTGATCTCGGATTTCGTCGGCGTCGAGGCACCCAGCGACGGACAGATCGGGATCGATGAGTTCCGGAGCCGGGCGGCGGAGGTCTCCGCTTCGGAGCGGGCGGACGCGCGGGAAGCCTTCGCGGAAGATCCGCGGGACACCTCGACACCGCGGGCGATGGTCGACCTGCTCGAGAAGGTGTGGCGCGGCGAGGCCCTGGCCGGCGAGAGCACGGCGCTGCTCAAGGACGTGCTCCTGCGTGTCGAGACGGGCCAGGGCCGGATCAAGGGGATCCTCCCGCCCGGCACGCGCGTCGGGCACAAGACCGGCACGATCGGCGGCACGACCAACGATGTCGGCTACATGTACCTGCCCGGCGGTGCCGGGCACGTCGTGACCGTGGTCTTCGTCAAGGACTCGAATCGCCCCGTTCCCGACCGCGAGGCCGCGATCGCGCAGATCTCGCGAACTCTGTACGACTATTTCTTGTTCACCTCTGGATCGTAGCGGCGGCGAGTCGAGCCCGCCGCGAGCCAGGGACACGCCGAAGCCGCAGAGGCCTCGGTAGGCCGGAGCGGATGGTCGTATGAAGGGTCGTTTCAAGCCGTTGGTGGAGAACGTCGCGGAATCGGGCCTCGCCTGTCTGATCACGATGGTTCAAGGCAACATCTTGGCGTTGGGGCTGGGGCATTGGCTGGTCGCCTCGCGGACCGGTCTTTTCGCCGGCGCGGCGGCGGCCGCGGTGATCATGTTGATCCGGAAGGCACCCCGCGTCGTGAT
>JAKSCH010000472.1 GCA_022360695.1 Gemmatimonadota bacterium | reverse complement strand
GCGGTATTGGTCGTTGATTCGAATGCTGTGCTGTCCCTTACGGTCCTTTTTCAGAGCCTCCAGGTGATTCCCCGGGGGCACTCTCAGGTCATCCAATTCCTCTGCCTGATCTAGCGCATCAAGCTTCCTTCGCGCGACACGCCAGAGTGTCATCGGGAGAGCCTTTCGGGCCGCCTTCGTGGATCTCCCGTTGAAGAGATCCTCCGTGGCCGTGTCTGCGAAGGAGCGGATCATGAACGCATGATAACCCGGCTATCATGCTACCGCAACGTGCGCCTCGCCACTGGGCTCGAGCAATGTCGGCTAACGTATAGGCCACTGGCGACGCCGCGCGCAGCGCGGTGTTCGCGGAGGCCGCGCTAGCGGCCGGAGCCGCCAGTGGTCGTGTTATCTGTAGTCGGGCCGACGATCGGCTACCCGGCCGACCTCGCCTTCCGAGGCCTCCATGACATCGACAACCTCCGCCGACTCGCCGCACAATCCCGTAGGTACAGGTTGATCAACGTCTGGTAAGGGATACCCGTCTCCTCAGAGAGCTCCCGGAAGTAGTCGATCGTGCGCTCGTCGAGCCGGATCGTCACGCGCTTCTTCAAGCGTTTCGCGTACGGATTCGGCCGGCCCTTGGAAAAGTCGTATTCGTCTCTCATGGCTTCCATCCCCTCGCGTAGTCTCTTCGCTCACGCCGGGTCGCTTTCCTGGCTGAAATCAACCGAATCACATCTTCAGCCGTCCGGTACGCATGACACACAACGATCGTGCGCAAGTTCGAGCTCAGCCCGAGCAGCAGGAACCGATCTTCGTCGTCGGAGTGTTCCGTGTCGTCGAGGAGAATCGCGTGATCGTCGGAGAACACCGTCGAGGCTTCGTCAAAGGACACCCCATGCTTCCGCTCGTTCGAAGTCGCCTTGTTCGGATCCCACTCGAATTGAAGCTCGCCCATGGGGAGTAGCGTACATATAATATATGCACAGATCAAGCGGGGGAGCTGAAGCCCGATTGCAGATAACGTATAGGCCACTGGCGAAATCGGCGTCAGCCGATTTGGGCGGAGGCGCGCAGCGCCGGAGCCGCCTGGACCTGTTAGCCGACGTGGCTGGCGATGTCGTCGACCGACGAAGCCAGCCGCAGCCGATCTACAGGGACGATCAATCCGAACGTAGGCAGAACCGTAACCCCGCGACGAGGTGTGCCGACTCTGCGTCCCTGAAAGCAGCGTGACACCTTCGTGACGGGCGAATCTGATCGAGGAAAAACGACGGCTGCGGCCGATCCGATCGCCGCGACGGATCCATCCCCAGGCCCTTGCTTCGAACGTGGCCCAGGCCGCCGTCTCGAACCGGCAGCCTCGATGTGGGCCCAAGGGGTCGAGCACCGGGTCTTCTGGGGCGATTCTGCGTTGCCCTCAACTCGATTCGGTC
>JAKSCH010000108.1 GCA_022360695.1 Gemmatimonadota bacterium | reverse complement strand
TCGATTCGCTCCCCCGCTTCGTCGAAGAGCTGGACAAAGCTCCCCGCCAAGGGCTCCAGATCCACGCCCGATCGAACGACGCCTGTCACTGCTTGTCCGGCGAGTCCGACCGCTGGCGCAAGAGCAGCGACTATGGAAGCGATCACGCTACGAGACCTTGTGTCTGTATACATGCGGCGTCAGTCGGTTAGCCGAGGGCGACCATCTCGGACCCCGATGACCTCCGCCCGAACGAACATCCCCACACGCAGCTCTCTGTCGTCGATCGTGCGGCAGGGTCGGCCTTCCGACAACCCCAACGCCGCCAGGTTCCTTGCGACATCCAGACCTGCGTTCCCGATATCGAGTCACTGTGTCCGGGACAAATCGCTCCCACTCGCGTCCGTGACGTCCCCCAGCAGTCGTAGAGGCGCCCCACCCGCCGCCCAGCGCATGATTTGCTCAGCCCCCACGACCCCCGCAATGACCTGTGGCCTCCCCGTGAAGACCGTCTGGTCACCCACGTCGAGAGACCTCCGCACCACCAGAACCTGTGGCACGGTGGGGTACGCCCAGGCCACGATTCCATACATAGGACACAAACCCCGCGTTCAACCACCCGCCTCCCATCCCCTCCGCGCAACGTCTCGGATCGTCGCAACGAGTGTTCCAGATCTTTGAGTCGGGCTACGAGCACGAGACAGTCGGCATCGGGCACCGCCCGCGCGAGCGAGCGCTCACTGACGATCTCGGCGGTGCTGTGTAGTGGCAACGCGCGAACAACCTCCGACGCGTCGCAGTTATCGAACGAACACACCACAACCATCGGCCACTTCGGAGAGCTTGCTGATCACCAACACCAGCGATGACGACCGTCACGACGCTAGACACTAGCTAGACATTGATGTCGAGGGACGTAACCGCTTCGAATCGCGGAGTCGATGGTCCCGACATCGTCTCGAAAGGACGCGAGGACGATCCCCGGTCAGCTCGCCCGGTGGCCGCGACAGACGGCACGTGATCCCGCTCTCCGCGGGAAGGCGTTGAGTCCACCCGAGGATCTCGGCCCGCAAGGGAACCGCGGAACTTGACGTGCGCACCGAGGACAACGTCGTTGGCGCCCCACCGAACTCCGCGCTAGATCGCGAGGTTGAAGAAGGCGAGGCCGAGCACGACGTAGACGCCCAGCAGCAGCGCACCCTCCATCCAGTGCGACTCCCCGTCGTCCGAGATCTGTCCCACGACGAGCACGGAGATCGCCACCGCGACGACCTCGAGCGGCGAGAACACGAGATCCATCGGGCGCGGCCCGATCACGAACGACAGGAACACGAGCAGCGGGGCGATGAAGAGCGCGATCTGAACCGACGACCCGACCGCGATCTGTAGCGACAGGTCCATCTTGTTCTTGAGCGCCACGAGCACGGCGGTCGAGTGCTCGGCCGCGTTTCCGATGAGCGCCACCACGATCACGCCGACGAACACCTCGTTCATGCCGAGGGTGTGCGCCGCCTCCTCCGCCCCGCCGACCAGGATCTCGCTCATCCAACCCACCAGCGCGGCCGCCCCGAGCAAGACGAGGAACGAGCGACCGCGCGACCACGCGACGTGGTGCTCCTCGGGCGCGGCGGCACCGCCCGCTGCGGGCCCATCCGTGGCGGCACCCTCCGCTGCGACGACATCCGCGGCCTGCGGGCCACGCGAGCCCTGCGCCGCATGCTCGTCGAGACGCCCGTGGCCGCCGCCCGACGCGCTGGCATGCCCCGCGCCGGCGTACAAGTGACCGTGCGTGCGCAACGCGAAGACGAGCGAAAGCGCGTAACAGAACATCAGCACGATGGAGATCTCGAGGCTCAACGACCGCTCGCCGACCGCGTCCGCGCCCTGGATGAGATGGAAGACCGACGGCACGACCAACCCCACGGCGCTCAGCAACAACATCGTGGCCCCGAGATTCGCCGCGGTTCGGTTGAACGCCTGACGCGGGAACTTCAGACCGCCCAACAGCGACGCCAGCCCGAACACGAGCAAACCGTTGCCGATGATCGAGCCGGTGAGCGAGGCCTTCACAACGCCGTACAGTCCCTTGCGAAGCGCGAGGATTGCGATGATGAGCTCGGCGGCGTTTCCAAACGACGCGTTCAACAGTCCGCCGAGTCCCGGTCCAACTCGTTCGGCCAGATGCTCGGTTGCACGGCCCATGATCCCGGCCATCGGGATGATGGCGATGCATGAGACGACGAAGATGATCACCG
>JAKSCH010000068.1 GCA_022360695.1 Gemmatimonadota bacterium | reverse complement strand
GTTGGTTCCGCAGCTCCGTGCCGCCGTACAAGCGGTAGATCCTTCGATCCCGTTCGCGCACGTGCAGAGCATGGAGAACATCATGAGCGCGTCGACGGCGCGGTTCCGATTCACGTCGGTTCTCCTGGCCGTGGCGGCGGGCGTCGCGTTGGTGCTCGCGGCGGTCGGGCTGTATGGCGTGGTCTCCTACATCGTCGGTCGTCGCACGCGGGAGATCGGGATCCGGATCGCCGTCGGGGCGGAACCGGCGGATGTCCGGCGGGAAGTTCTCCGGCGCTCGCTGCTGCTCGTCGTCGCAGGTCTCGTGATCGGGCTCGGCGTGGCGCTCGGAAGCAGCCGACTCATGCGCGGGCTGCTCTACGGGGTCGAGCCGACCCATCCGCTCGCGTTCGTGATGGCGGTCGTCGCGTTGGGCCTCGTCGCGATGCTCGCGAGCTGGCTGCCCGCTCGGCGGGCGGCGCGGGTGGACCCGGTCGAGGCGCTTCGGGCCGAGTAGCGAGCGGGCGAGCGCGGGGGGAGAGCGCGTGGCGATCCCTCTTGTCGAGCTGCGCGTGGGGAAGAGATACTCCCAGCCGTAGCCACGACTCCGGGGGAGGGGCCATGCAATCGAGATCGCCGAGGCGCGTCGGCGCGCTCGTCGCCGTCGGCGCGGGGGCGCTGGTGAGCGTCGAGCTCGCCGCCCAAGCGGTCGACCCTACGGACTACGAGCACCTCGTGGATCCGAGGATCGCCGAGCGACCCGCCGAGACGATGCTGGTCGTCCAGGCGACGGGCGATCCGAACCAGGTGGGCGACGCGGCGTTCGGGTACCTCTTCCAGTTGTACTTCTCGATACCCAACCGGGCGGGCGGGTTCATCCCGCCGATCCCACGAGCCCGTTGGCCGGTCGACCTCACGACCCCGCCGGACACTTGGATCGGTCACTACGGCGTGTCCGTGCCCGAGGGCAGCGGCCTGTCCGGGGCCAGCGCCCCGGAGGGGATGAGCGCTTCGGTGACCACGTGGGAGTACGGAGAGGTCGCCGAGATCCTCCACGTCGGTCCGTACGACCAGGAGCAGCCGACCTTCGATCGACTCCTGGCGTTCGTCGAAGCCCAGGGGTACGTCACCATCGGCGGGCACGAGGAGGAGTACGTGCGCGGGCCTACGATGGCGGGTCCGGGCGACCCGACCGAGTACCTGACGATCCTGCGCTACCGGGTCCGGAAGCGGTAGCGCCCGGTCGACGGGGTCCGCCCTAGCCGGCGGCTTTTTTCAGGTAGCGGCGACCGAGACGAGCGGCTCGATCGTCCCCGTCGGCCTTTGCCTGCTCGATCAACGTCTCGATGTGCGGCACGAGCTCGGGAGCGCCCCAGGCGTAGCCGGTGGCGAGCTCGGCGCTACGGGTGTTCCCCTGGTTCGCGCCTTCGATGAGCGCGCGCGCCGCCGCGGCCGGGTAGTGCGGGGAGCCGCGATCCGGGAGGACATAGCGCGGTTCGGGCTCGCTCGCGGCGTCTTCGTCTACGAAGGCTCTCGACATTCCTGGGTACCGGTAGGAGTCTCTCCGTGTGGCTTCGTTCGCCCGACGGCCGCCTCGGAGCGTCATCGGGCCCAGCAACATCGTCGCCGGGAGTCCCAATGTCGAATCCGCGGATGCAGCTCAGCACCGGAGATATCACCACGCTCTACGTCGACGCGATCGTGAACGCCGCGAACGAGACCTTGATGGGTGGCGGCGGCGTCGACGGGGCAATCCACCGGGCCGCCGGGCCTCGCCTTCTCGACGCCTGTCGCGAGATCCGGGAGGCACGCCCGGGAGTGCGCTGTCCGACCGGTGAGGCGCGGATCACGCCCGGATTCGATCTGCCGGCCGAGCATGTCATCCACACGGTCGGGCCGGTGTGGCGCGGCGGCGGCGAGGGGGAGCCCGAGGCGCTCGCGTCGTGTTACCTCACGTCGCTCATGCTCGCCGCGGAGCACGGCGTCGCTTCGATCGCGTTCCCGGCGATCAGCTGCGGGGTCTATGGCTACCCGATCGAGGCCGCGGCCGAGATCGCGGTCGGCACGGTCGCCGATTGCCTCGAGGCGGACCCTCGGATCGAGACGGTGCTGTTCGTCGCGTTCGGCGCCGAGGTCGAGCGCGCGTTGGCGTCGGCCGTCCGGGCACGAGCCGTCGATGCCGGCGGTAGATAGGGTCTTGCGCGCCCTCTGATCTCCAGGGGGAGCTCGCCTGGCGCGGAGGCAGCGAGCGGACGTTTGACGTCCGCCGATCGACGGGCCAACGTGGGGCGCTTCGCGCACCCTTCAAGCGGAGGACAGCTCCCGCCTTGCCCGCCGATCGCTCGGCTCGGGACCCCCGAGACCTCTCTCCACGCGGCATCCTCCTGTTCTGGGCCCCGCTCGCCGCCACCTGGCTGATGATGGCGGCCGAGGGCCCCTTCCTCGCGGCCGTGGTGGCTCGCCTCCCCGAGCCGACGCTCGGGCTGGCGGCATACGGCGTGGCCATCGCGATCGCGGTCCTCGTCGAAGCACCGGTCATCATGCTGTTGAGCGCCGCCACCGCGCTGGTCGAGGACGCCCTCGGCTACCGGCGACTCCGTGCCTTCGCCAACGGGCTCAACGCCCTGGCGACCGGGGCCCTGCTCTTCGTGCTGTGGCCCCCGGTCCGGGAGCTCCTGTTCACGCGTCTGCTCGATCTGCCCCCGACGATCGCGGAGCTCACGGGCGATGCGTTGTGGTGGTTCCTGCCGTGGCCCGCGGCGATCGGGTACCGCCGCTTTCTCCAAGGCGTGCTGATTCGATCGAACGAGACGCGACTCGTCGCCTACGGCACGGTGATCCGTCTGATCGGGATGGCTGCCGGCGCGCTCGCGCTGGCGGCGCTCACCGATCTTCCCGGTCCCTCCGTGGGGGCGGCGGCGCTCTCGACCGGCGTCGTGATCGAAGCGGTCACGGCGCGGTGGATGGCGCGGCGCCCGATCCGCGTCTTGCTGTCCGGCGCGGAGGAAGAAGCGGTGCCGATCGGCGAGGCGCTCGGGTACCGGGAGATCGCCGCCTTCTACTACCCGCTCGCATTGACCTCGCTCATCGGGCTCGCGATCCAGCCGATGCTCACCTTCTTCATGAGCGCGGGCGTAGCCCCTGTGGAGTCGCTCGCGGTCTTCCCGGTGGTCGGGTCGCTGGCCTTCATCTTCCGCGCGGTGGGGCTGAGCTTTCAGGACGCGGTCATCGCCCTGCTGGGGACGGGGCGGGACGGGTACCCGGAGATCCGGCGCTTCGCCGTCGGGCTGGGTACCGTCATGTCGCTGCTTCTGGTCGGGATCGCGTTCACGCCGGCATCGTCCGTCTGGTTCCAGACGATCTCGGGGCTCTCTCCCGAGCTCGCGTCGTACGCGGTCCGCGCCGCTCGGGTGATCGCTCCGATCCCGTTTCTCGGCGTGTGGCTGTCGCTCGAGCGCGGCGTGTTGATGAAGAACCGCCGGACCGGACCGATCACCTGGGCGACCGCGCTCGAGATCGTCGCGGTGGCGGCGGCGTTCGTCGCGGTGGGCCGTGGCTTGGGCTGGGTCGGCGCGACGTCGGCGTTCACCGCGATCCTCGTCGGGCGGCTCGCGGCGAACCTCTATCTGGTCCTCCCCGCGCGGCGGGCGCTCAGCGCCTCGAACCGCTGAGACGCTCCGCAGTCATCGCATCCGCGGTTGCCGCGTCCTCCGCCATCGGCCCGTCCGGGTTCAACGGCAGCCCGGCGTCACGCGTCTTGTTGGGTAGGGCGCGCCTCCCGCGCTACGAGCGGCGACGCGACCCTCGTATGTTGTCGGCGTCGCACCGAATCGCAGACCAGGAGGCACGGATGTCCAGCCGACCCCGCTTCACCGTCCCCCTCGCGCTCGCCGGCGTCTTCGGCGCGCCGCTCGCGCTCGTCGGGCAAGACTTCACGACGTCGAGCGGTCAGCTGACGATCGAGGAGTGGACCGTCCCCTATGCCGAGAGCCGTCCGCGCGATCCGTATGTCGGCCCGGACGGACGCGTCTGGTTCGTCGGACAGCGCACGCACTACGCGGCGGTGCTCGATCCGGCCACGGGCGAGTTCACGAAGTACGACATGGATGACGGCACGGGGCCGCACAACTTGATCGTGGATGACGCCGGCATGGTGTACTATGCCGGGAACCGCGCCAACCACATCGGGATCATCGACCCGGCCACGGGTGCGATCGACAAGATCATGATGCCCGACGAGCGGGCACGGGATCCGCATACGCTGATCTGGGACGACGATGGGAACATCTGGTTCTCCGTCCAGGGCGGGAACCTGATCGGGCACCTCGATACGGACACGCGCGACGTCCGACTCGTCGAGGCCCCCGAGGTCGAGGGCGGGCGGAGCTCGTCGAGCCGACCGTACGGCATCAAGCTCGACTCCGAGAATCGCCCCTGGATCGCGCACTTCAACACGAACCTGATCGGGATGGTCGACCCGGGCTCGTTCGAGCTGATCGGCTACGACATCCCCGAGGGCTCCCGGCCGCGGCGGCTCGTCATCGACTCGAAGGACCGCGTCTGGTACGTCGATTACGCGCGCGGCAAGCTCGGGCTCGTCGTGGAGGGCGATGGGTTCCTCCGCGAATGGGATCTCCCGGCGGGCGAGGAGTCGCGGCCCTACGGCGTCGCGATCGACGAATGGGATCGCATCTGGCTGGTCGAGACCGGCATCCAGCCGAACCGGTTCGTCGGGTTCGACACCGAGACCGAGGCGTTCCTGGACATCGTCGAGGTCGAGAGCGGCGGCGGGACGATCCGGCACATGTATTACGACGAGCGGACGGACTCGATCTGGTTCGGTACCGATGTGAACACGGTCGGTCGGGCCGTCGTCAACCCGAGGTAAGGCGATCGGATCGGACCGACGGGTCGGGACGGACCAACCGATGGTGTACGAGAAGCCCGCGGTGCTCCTGAGCGTCGCGGGCCTCATCGTGTGGACCTCGACGGCCTGGACCGCACCCGGGTCGGCGACGCGACCGATCCAGGTCGATGGACCGCCCCCCGGTCACACGGGCGGGTTCGGCGAGCCGACGTGCGCCGAGTGCCACACGGGGCTCCCGCTCAACGAGCCCGGGGGCACGCTGGAGGTCGTCGGGATCGGCGGGCGCTTCGAGCCCGGCGCGACCTATCCCGTGACCATCCGGCTCCGGAGCTTCGACATGGGGGCCGCGGGGTTCCAGGCCGCGCTCCGCTGGACGGAAGGATCGGGTCGGGGCACGTCGGCGGGGGCGCTGAGCGCCTCGGAGCCGGGGACGACGATCGTCGAGAACGAGGCGGGCGACATCCACTACGCGCAGCACACCGCCGAGGGGATCGGGATCGAGGGCGACCTGGCGAGCTGGTCGTTCGACTGGACCGCACCCGCCGAGGGCGGCTCGGTCGCGCTCCACGTCGCGGCCAACTCCGGAAACGGCGACAACTCGCCGCTCGACGACCTCATCTATACGCTCGAGGCCACGATCGAGCCCGAGGGCGGCCGCTGATGGCGGACGTGACGATCCGCGACGCGGCGGAGGCCGACGCCGTGGCGATCGCCGAGATGGTGGTCGCGCTCAACCGAGGGCTCGGCTGGGAGACCTGCACCTTCGACGCGGCCACGTTCCGCCGCGACGGCGTGGGCTCCGAACGCTGGTTCGACACCTTCGTCGCGGAAGCGGACGGGGACCTGGTCGGCTACGCCATGTTCCACCGCTCCTACGACACCGAGCACGCGAGCCGGGGCAGCTATCTTACGGATCTGTACGTGATCCCAAGGGCGCGGGGCACGGGTGCGGGTCGTCGGCTGCTGTCGGCGGTGGCCGCGCGCACGCGCGATTGGGGCGGCGATGTCGTGTGGTGGGTCACCACCGAGGACAACGAGATCGGGAAGCGCTTCTATCGACGCCTGGCCCGGCACGTCCCGGGCGTCGAGATCTGGGTCGCGGCCGGCGAGGACTTCGACGCCCTCGCGTCGGGCTAGCCGTCCCCGGAGCGAGACCCCAGCGCCTTGGGTCGCCAGAACCCCAGGAGCGAGCCCTCCCCAGCCCGACCCAGCTCGCTCCAATCGTCGATGTCGAGCTCGACGGCCGCGAGCGCCGCGGTGGGCATCTCCTCGCACGCTCCGCTGAGCACGGTGACGAGCGCCGAGATGCCGGGGTTGTGCCCCACGACCATCACGCGGTCGTGGTCGCCGGCGAGCTCCTCGATCACATCGACGTAGGTGTGGGGCGACGCGAGATACAGATCTCGCGTCACCTCGATCTCGACCTCCTCGCCCAGCTCGCTCGCCGCCAGCTCCGCCGTCGAGAGCGCACGCACCGCGCTCGACGTCAGGATGCGGGTCGGGACCAGATCTTCGTCGACGAGGTGCTGACCCATGCGCGGGGCGTCGCGCGCTCCCCGGGGGTTGAGCGGCCGATCGTGGTCCTTGAGCCGGTGGTCGTCCCACGAGGACTTCGCGTGCCGGAGTACGAGCAGGGTCTTCATGACCGGAGATGTACTCGAAGCCGGCCCTCATGTCACGCCGCGCGCGGGCCCCGGCGACCGGCCGATCGGATCGTCCGGGCTGCCGGCCTCACCAGCGCGTCGGGATCACCAGCATCGTCACCACGCCGATCGCGATCGAAGCGAGCCACAGCAGGAAGGCGTACCCGAAGATCTCTCCGAACCGACGCCGCGTCACGGCCAGAATCGGGAGCGCCCAGAACGGGTGGATGAGGTTGAAAGCGGAGTCGCCGTAGGCGTACGCGAGCAGCGTCGTGACGACGGAGACGTCCAGCGCCTCGCCCGCGGGCACGACGTACGGCGCCTCGATCATCCACTTCGAGCCGGCCGACGGGATGAACAGGCTCATGATCCCGGAATACGTATAGACGACGAGCGGATACAACCGCGTCGAGGCGACCTCCGCGAACTGCTCGCCCAGCCACGCGCCGAGGTTCGTGTTCTGGATGACGCCGAAGATCCCCGCGTAGAAGGGGAACTGGAGGATGATGCCCCAGGCGGCGCCCACGCCGTCCCGACACGCCCGCAGAAACGACATCGGACGACCGTGGAGCGACAACGCGAACACGAGGAACACCGTGTTGTACGCGTTGATCGTCCAGCTCGCCCCGAACCCCCGCGTCACGATCGAGTGACCGAGCGGGTAGGCGAAGAGGAGCGCCGCGAAGATCGTCCAACCGGGGAACGCGTCGATCCACTCGGCGGGCGTCCGCGGTCGGTCGGCGCGGGCCGGCGGATCGGGGAGGATCGCATCGACCTCCTCGCGGCTCAACGTGACGGCGTCCTTCCGCGGGTGGAGGGCCATGGCTGCGACGAGCCCGGTCACCAGCATGATCGCGGCGTAGCCGAGGTTGAAGGGGTTGAAGAGCGTCTCGGTGACGGGGTACAAGCGGTCCACGACCGGGGCTCCCGTCCCCGGCTCGAGCAGCGGGTTGCCGGGCGTGGCGAGGATGAGCGGCGCCGAGCTCGAGAACCCGCTCTGCCAGACGGTGCCGATCCCCATGTAGGCCGCCGCGATCACGAGCCGGACATCCGCCTTCGGGTTCCGCTTGAGGACGAAGGGGACGAACAGCGCCGACCCGACGAGCCCGAACGCCCAGTTCAGGTAACCCGCGATCATCGAGAACCCGGCCGCGAGGGCGACGGCGCTCACGGGTCGGTCCGGATCCGGGAGACCGGCGAGACGGTCGAGCAGCCGGTAGATCGGGGGCGAGGCGGCGCACGCGTGCGCGGCCACCATGGCGATCGAGAACTGCATGGCGAGGGCGAGCAGCGTCCAAACGCCATCACCCCACGCGAGCACCGCTTCCTCCGGGGTCGCCCGGCCCCCCGTGACGGCGAGGAGGAGCGATACGACCGTCAGCGACAGGAGGATGACCCACGCGTCGGGGACCCAGCGCTCGGTCAGACGAGAGAGCGCCGCGCCGCCGTCACGGAGTCGATCGAGCAAACTCTCTCCCTCCGAAGTCCAGCGACGCCACGCGTCCCGTCGCGTCGAGCTCGAACGTCACGAAGGACTCGCCGCGCCAGCGCGCGTCGAAGCGGACGAGAAACGTGTCGTGGTGCCAGTGCTCGAGGGGACCCTTCAGGCCGGGCCCGTGGTCGAGGTGGAGCATCCCATCGGTCTCCGTGATCACGACCGTGCCGTAGAGCGGATCGGCGTACGTCCCGGCGAAGTCCGACCCGGATCGCGAAGGGGACGTGTCCGTCTCGCGGGTCGCGAGGCGACGCTCGCGCGCCGCCCGGCTCTGCGCCGCCAGCCCGTCGTACAGCTCCTCGAGCTCGGCGCTCCAGTCGCGCGGCGCACCTCCGTGCGGGTCGAACAGATCGAGGACGTAGTACATGAGCGCGTGCCGGATTTCGACGTGGTCGAGATTCCCGAGCACGTATACGCCGAGGTTCTCGTCGCGGACGAGCCCGGCGATCGCGACCATCCCGTCGATCGAGCCGGTATGGAAATCGAGCTTGCGGCCGCGGTAGTCGTGTTGGAACCACCCGAGCGCGTAGCCGCCCCACGTCGGCTCGGTGAGCGCCGTGGTCGGGTAGAGCTGGCCCGGTCGGAGGGGGACCTGGGTCGTGAACAGCTCGTCGACCGTCTCGGTCGCGAGCAGCCGCGTACCGTCGGATGCCACGCCGCCCTCGAGCAGCATGATCACCCATTTCGACATGTCGTGGACGCTCGACCACACGGACCCGGCCGGCGCCACCGGGTCGACGCTCGCGTTCCGGATCACGAGCACTTCGTCGTCGACCCGGTAGTGCGGCGTCGCCACGTTGGACCGTCCCTCGGTGGCGGCCACGAGCGGCACGCTCTCGGTCATCCCGAGCGGGTCGAAGATCCGCGTCTGGATGAAGTCCTCCCACGCCACCCCGCTCACCGCCTCGACCACGGCACCGGCGGCCAGATACATGATGTTCTGATAGATGAACCCGGAGCGGAGCGAGTACGCGGGCGGGATGTGCCGAGCCTTGGCGAGGATCTCGTCCGCCGTAGTCTCCTGCTCGTACCAGAGGAAGTCGGCGTTGCCGAGCCCGGCTCGGTGCGTGAGGAGGTCGCGTACCGTCACCTCGCGGGTGACGAACGGGTCGTGGAGCCGAAACCCCGGCATGTGGTCGATCACCGGGTCGTCCCAGCCGATCCGCCCCTCGTCCACCAGCATGCCGAGCGCCGCGGCGGTCATCGCCTTGGTCGTCGATCCGATCGCGAAGCGGGTATGCTCGTCGACGCGCTCGGGCCGACCGAGCTCGAGCACCCCGTAGCCCCGCTCGAACAGCACCTCGCCGTCCTTGACCACGGCCACCGCCAGACCGGTCGCATCCCAGTCCGAGACCGCCGCCGAGACGTAGCGGTCGAACGCGTCGGCATCGAAGCCGGCCGCGGCGGTCTGCGCCCGCGCGGCGGTCGCGAGGGCGGAGAACGCGAGGACCGACGCCGCGATGCGGCCGCCGAGGTCAACGGGGCGCTGGCGGCTCCGGCTCGCTCTCATGGCATCCTCTCGATGGCTATGGGTTCGGATCGTACCCCTCGGCGCGAATCACCTCGAGCACGGTCGTGAGCTCCCGTTCTCCGAGCTTGAGCGTAACGGTGTAGCGCCCCGGCTCGGCGAGCTCCTGTCGAGCCGGCGGTCCGCCCAGGTTCGTGTTGATACCCCGGTCTCGAAGCGCGCGGTTGAAGGCGCGATTGATCGCGCCGGCCCCACGAGCGCCGGCCCGGCTCGGTCGGCGGCCGCTCCGCCGAGCGCGCGGGAAGCTCTCGCCCGGACGCTCCTGGAACTCGGGGGCCCGGGTCGGTCGCCCCCCTCCGAACGAGTTGGAAGACGATCGTCGAACCCGGTTCTTCGCGGCCGTCTCGGCCCGATCGACCCCGGCCGAGTCCACGCTGGCGGCTCGCAGCGAGTCGGCGATCGACTCGATCACGCGGACGGCGGTCACGCTGTCCCGCCGCTGCGAGGGCGAGAGCGGATCGAGGGTCTGCTTGAGCGAGTAGTTCCAATACACGCGCGAGAAGCCGGGCGTCACCGTCCCGGTGATGACCTGCGCGGTGTCGCCCGCCGCATCGCGGATCACGAACTCCGCCTGCGCGCGGCGTGGACGCGTCCCGCCGTTTCCGCCGCTTTCGGCGGCGGCCTCGCGGGCCTCGCGGGCTTCGGCGAGCAACGCCGTCGAGACCTCACGCGGGACGTAGTAGGCGAGCTCCGCGCCGTAGCGCTTCGCCTGGCCGCGGAACGTCCGGTGGCCCGTCGACTCTCCACCGATCTGTCGGGCACCGTACTGGAGACCGGGTGCGGGCTCGAACAGCACCGCTTCATCGGGCAGACCGATCCCGGCGATCTGCGCCAGCGGCGCGATGTCGACGATCCAGACCGAGCGCCCGTGCGTCCCCGCGATCAGCTCGCGATCGCGCGGGTGGATCTTGAGGTCGTGCACGGGCACGGTCGGGAGCCCCTGCATGAACCGACGCCAACTCGACCCCCGGTCGAGCGACAGGTAGACGCCCACGTCGGTCCCGACGAACAGCAGGTTCTCGTTGACCGGATCCTCGCGGATCACGTGCACGTAGTCGGGCCCGCCGGTCGGGAGGTCGGACGAGATCGACCGGAACGTCTCGCCTCCATCGTCCGTCACGTAGACGTAGGGCATGAAGTCGTCGGATCGGTGTCCGTCGAACGTGACGTAGAAGCGATCCTCCGCGTGGTGCGAGGGCTCGATGCGGCTCACCCAGGTGCCGTCCGGGACGCCCGGGAACCGGCCGGTGAGCTCGATCCAGCTCGCGCCGTCGTCCGTGGTGCGCCACACGCGACCGTCGTCCGTCCCCGCGTACAGCCATCCGGCGTGGAGCGGCGACTCGTCGAGCGCCACGATGGTCGCGTGGACTTCCGCGCCCGTGACGTCCCGCGTGATCCCACCCGTCGTCTCCGTGCTGACTCGGATCTTCATCGTGTCGGCGTACGACAGATCAGGCGAGATCACGAACAGCGAATCGCCGCGCCGGGTCGACTTCACGACTCGGTTCGCGCCCGCGTACAAGACGTCTCCGTCGTGGACGGAGACGACCATCGGCGTGCTCCAGTTCCAACGGAGCTGCGTGTCCGCCGAGTCCGCCGTGATCTGCGCGCGGAGCTCCTCCATGCGCGCCGTCCGGGCCGCGCTCTGCGACTCGCCGGCGTCCTCTTCGAGGGCCGCGAGCTCGTCTCGGAGACCCCGGGTGGCGTCGCGCCAATTCGGCTTGCGGAGCGCGACGCGCGTGCCGTTCGCCGTGTTGATCCGCGCCATGTTGCCGCCCTGCGACTCGGCCCACATGACGTCGGGGTCCTCCAGGTCTTGGGGCGCGTAGAAGCCGTCGCCCCCGTTCACGGTGGCCCACATGTAGTTCGTGATGCCGCCCTGTCGCCGGTTGCTCGGGCCGCACCAGGTCCCGTTGTCCTGGAGCCCGCCGCACACGCGATACGGGATGTCCATGTTGTACGAGACGGCGTAGAACTGCCCGAGCGCCTTCGTGTTCGGGAAGTCCCAGTTGCCGCCGCCGTCCCAGGTGATCCCGATCCCGCCGTCGTTGCCGGCCACCATGTGCTGCGGGTTCGTCGGATCCCACCACAGCGCGTGGTGGTCCACGTGGATGCCCTGCGTGGTCTGACCGACGGTCTCGCCGCCGTCCTTCGATGCCCGGACCGGAGTCGAGGACCAGATCACGAAGTCCGGGTCCGACGGGTCGACGCGCACCTGCGAGTAGTAGAACGGTCGGGTGTTGTTGCTGTTCTTGAACGTCCAGGTGAGACCGCCATCATCGGAGCGGTAGAGCCCCGAGCCCCGCAGTCCGTCCTGTCGATCGATGTCTTCCTCTTCCCCCTCCTCGGCTTCCCCCTCCCCTTCTTCCCCGTCATCGACAGCCGCGTCCGCGACGAGATCCTCCTCCTCTTCGTCGTCCTCACCCTCGGCTTCGACGAGTGCGTACATCACATCGGGGTTGGAGCGCGCGATCGCGATCCCGATCCGTCCCTTCTCGGTGGAGGGGAAGCCGCCCCCCTCCACCTCCCGCCACGTGTCGCCTCCATCGGTCGACTTCCACAGGGCGCTCCCCGGACCGCCGCTCTGGAGGAAGTACGGTCCGCGGACTCGCTCCCAACTGACCGCAAACAGCGTATTGGGATCTTCCGGGTGCATCGCGAGGTCGACGAAGCCGGCCTTCTCCGACACGTAGTGGATGCGCTCCCACGTCTCGCCGCCGTCACGTGTCCGGTAGAGACCCCGCTCCTCGTTCGGCCCCCAGATGTGACCGAGCGCCGCCACGTACACGGTGTTCGGATCGGTGGGGTGGATCACGATGCGGCCGATCGCCTGGCTCTCCTCGAGTCCCATCAACGTCCACGTCAGACCGCCATCGGTCGACTTGTAGACGCCGCGTCCCGGCGAGATCGAGTTGCGCGAGTCCTCCTCGCCGGTCCCCGCCCAGACGATGCTCGTGTCGCTGGGCGCGATCGCGAGATCGCCCATCGCCGCGACGCGCTCCGTATCGAAGAGCTGGCGAAACGTCACGCCGTGGTTCGTGGTCTTCCACACGCCGGCGGTCGCCGCGGCGATGTAGAACACGGGGGTGCCGGGGATCCCTTCCACGTCCGTGATCCGCCCCGCCATGTTCGCGGGCCCGATGGATCGCCACGCGAAGTTCTCGAAGAACCCGGAGTCCGGCCACACGTCCTGCGCCGCGAGCGGTCGGGTTCCGACACCGCTCGGTCCCGGGAGCGCGGCGACGAGCAACCCGAGAGCGAGGGCAGCCGTGGGGATCGTGATCCATGGACGAGATCGACGTGTCATCGATGGAGCTCCTGGTTGGATTCGTTCGGGACGGCGCGACGGGTCGCATACCGACGTCCAAGAGTCGGACCGGCTTCCCCGGCGCGTCGCTGGACCCTCTCCGTACAAACGCGCCCCGACCCCTACGTTGGAGCCGGCGGTTCGGGTTCGGCCTCGTCCCGCCCGGCGTCGTCGGTCGCGTCGTCGCGCGACCGGATCGGCGTCTCGGGGAGCTCCGCTTCGGGCAGCACGTCGCGGAACGCCTCGCCGTACAGCTCCCACACCGTGATGAAGAGCGCCGCGATGATGGGTCCGATGAGGACCCCCGCCGCACCGAACGCGAACAGACCGCCCAACGTCCCGAGCAGGATCATGAGGTCCGGCATCTTCGTGTCGCGGCCGACCAGCCACGGTCGCATGAGATTGTCGACCAGCCCCACGACGACGCCGCACCAGGCGACGAGACCGATCGCGGCGCCCATCCGATCGATCACGGCCAGATAGACCGCGGCCGGGACCCAGACGAGGGCCGAGCCGACGCCCGGCACGATCGAGAGCACCGCCATCACCGTGCCCCAGAACGCCGCGGACGGGATGCCGGCGATCGCGAACGCGATCCCGGCCAGCGCTCCCTGCACGACACCGATGAGAAACGTCCCCTTGACCATGGCGCGCGTCACGGAGACGAACTTCTCGAGCATGCGGTGCTCGTCTTCGTTCGACAGCGGGAGGTAGTAGAGGATCTTCCGGAGAACGCCGCTCCCATCCATCAGGAAGAAGAACATCGCGTAGAGCATCACGAAGAGGAGGAAGATCACCCGGACCGCGCCGGTCGTGACGTCGGTCAGTCCTTGCACGACCCACCCGCCGACGGATCCCGCGAGCTCCCCGACGCGTCGCGTGACCTGCTCCTGATACGGCCGCAACGTCTCGGCGAACGGCAGCGAGTCGATGAGCCGGTCGAACGCGCCGGGCTGATCGAGCTGCTCCTGGACGCTTCGGATCCACGGACCCGCGGATTCCGTGACCTGGACGGCTTGATCCGCGACGATCCCGAGGAACGTGGCGGCGGGTCCGAGGAGCAAGAAGAAGAAGAGGACGAGCGTCAGGAACGACGCGACCCCGGTCCGACCCCGACACCAGCCCAGGACGCGACGATACACGGGGTGGAGCATCCCGCTGAAGATCGCGCCGAGAAACAGCGTGACGAAGAACGAGCGGATCATCTCCAGGAACAGGAGACTGATCCCGAGCACGAGGAGGAGCAGGAAGATCGCCCGGAAGCGATCCGGGTCCAGCGGGGGCCCCTTCCCGCGCTCAGCCATGCTCGATACCGCCGTCGGAGAACGCCCCCGTCCCCGCCAGCTCGCGCTCGTCGGTTACCTCGGTAGCCAGCTCTTCGAGGAGCACGGCGCTCTTTCGGGCGCGCTGGGCCCAGAAGTCGGCCACCTCGGGGGCGATCTTTCCGGACCGGTCGTGGAGGCGCTCCCAGGATCGGGCCTCACGGGCCAGCCACACGAGCGTCTCACGCGGCCCTTGGGACATCATTGCCTTGAGGATGTAGGCCCGCTCCCCCACGCGGAGACCGAGGCCGAGATCTCGCGCCGCGCGAGCCAAGTCGCCGCGGGTGAGCACCAGGCCGCTCCGCGCGGGGCTCAGCAACGCCGTGAGGAACGCCCCGCCCTCCGCCTCGCGCGGGTCGGGCAGCGGATCCGCGACCCGCAGCGCGAGCGGTGTCCGCTTGGGCGGACCCAGCATGGCCGATTCCTGCGCGAGCGCGCTCTCGAGCGTGTCGGCCCACGCGACGTAGAAGGGCGGCGCGATCTGTCGGAGCTTGATCAGAAACGGCAGGCACCACGAAAGGACATGCTCCCACAGAAACGCGTGGCGCACCCGGACCCAAGCCACGCGGTCCTCGCCCTCGGGACACGCCGCCTCCGAATCGAGAAGCGACGAGTAGGCGGCGAGCAGCGTGGCCAGGTTGTCGGGCTCTTCCGGAGCCTCCGCGTCGAGCGCGCGCCAGAAGCCGGCCACCCGATCGCGCGCCTCTCCTCCCGCCCGGCCGTCCTCGCCGAGGAAGACCGAGGCGTACGGGTAGAGCTGGAACAGAAAGAGATCCGCGTGCGTCGACTCGTCCGGCACGGGCCCGAGCTCGAGCAGGTGACCGAGCATCCGATTCTCGGAGCTCGGGGTCTCGAGGAGCGCGCCGAGCGCGCGGAAGAGCTCGATCATTCGGGGAGGTCGTACGCGGCGCGGACGGGTCGCACGGGTCGGATCAGCCAATGGGGTCGTCGCGTGCCGTCCGGCGAATGCGCGCTCGCCTCCCGGGTCTTCTCGAGCCATCGCAGATAGACGTGGTGCGCCTTCTCGGTATCCACGACGATGTCTCCGTACCTGTCGCGGAGCGACGCTTTCTTCACGCGCACCGCCTGGTGCCAGCAGTGCATGCCCGAGATCGGGTCGGGGTGCACCGGGAACGTCAGATTCTGGTGCACGCCCACGTCGGTCCACCAGATCCGCGACGTATCGCGGTCCGACGACTCGTAGGCCGCGGCGCCCTTCTTCCGCGTCAGCTTCCACTCGTCCTTCTTGTGATCGAGCCCGACGGTGGCCATCAACTGACGCTGCCCCGCTTGCTCGGGCTGCTCGCCCAGACCCGCGTCGGGCTCGCCACCGATCGCCGAGCCGGTGGCCAGCTTCCAGCGTCCCATGTGGTGGCTGCACGCGACCACACCGGGCTTGATCGATTCCGTCACCCACGCCTTCAGCACGAAGTGACCGATCTCGGTCTCGACCCGGACGAGGCTCCCCGTGCGGACGCCCAGGCGCTCGGCGTCGGTCCGGTGGTGCCACAACGGGTTCGTATGCGGGATCTCATCGAGCCACTTCGAGTTCGCCGAGCGCGTATGGATCTGCACGGGGAGTCGGAAGGTGGAGATGAGGCACATCTGGTCGTCGTCCATCGCCTCGGGGTGGACGTGGCTCCGGATGTACGTGGGCATCGCGTACTCGGGCCAACCCCACTCGACGAGCGTAGGGGAGTAGAACTCGAGCTTGCCGCTCGGCGTCGGGAACCCCCGTAGGATCCGATCGTCCACGCGCACGCCGACGGGACGGCGACCGTCCTCATCGGCCTCCGGCGCGCCCGTCGGCGCGAGGTTCGGGGACTCCGGCTTGGGCGCGCGCGTGTAGACGCGCCCGTATTCGTCCTCCGCCGTGTCGTCGAGCTCGGCCGCCGGGACCTCGCGCTCGTAGAGCGGTCCCACGTCGCGCTCGACCTCGAACGCGCCGTAGCGCCGCATGTACTCGAGCGGGGTGAGGCCCTGCTCGGCCGCCGCCTCGGGGAGCCCGGGGACCGAGTGCTCGAAGATCCACTCGTAGTACTCGTCGGCCGTGAGCCGCGTCCCGGGCTCGCGGTCCGACTCGACGAACGGCCGGATGCCGAGCTCGCCGTCGGGGTCGATCCGCCACGAGAGCTCGAGCCAGAACTCGTTCTCCTCCCACACCTCGCCCGGGTTCGCGTGGCGCGTATCGGGCGTGCCCTCTCCGAGCCGCTCGCGAGCGGTCCGAAGGACGGGTTGGCGGAACCCGAGCCACTGGCCATCGTGCGTCTCGTAGGAATGGATGTCGTGCCGCTCGGGACCGTGCCCCATCGGGAGCACGTAGTCGGCGAAGTAGGCGGTCTCGTTCCAGGTCGGCGTGAGCGCGACGTGCAGCCCGACCTGCGCTTCGTCCGAGAGCGCTTCGATCCATGTGAACCCATCCGGAT
The DNA here is from genome assembly GCA_022360695.1 of Gemmatimonadota bacterium. Taxonomy (GTDB): domain Bacteria; phylum Gemmatimonadota; class Gemmatimonadetes; order Palauibacterales; family Palauibacteraceae; genus Palauibacter. The sequence goes on along the minus strand of JAKSCH010000068.1, from coordinate 10,485 downwards.
TCGTCCACACCGGGTTGTAGACCCGGGTGAAGTAGACGTCCAGCCTCCCGCGTCCCTCCTTGAGGATGTGCGGGAGGAGAAACGACATCTCGTACATCGCGAGCGGGAACTCGTCGGGCCAGGTGAGGTCGTTCCAGTGCTCCGGGTGGCGCGGCAGGCGGATCGGCTTGGGCACGAACTTGTTCCACGCGCTCGGATACGTCCCGCCCGGCGTCGCCACGGAACCGGTGAGCGCGTTGAGGAAGAACAGCGTGCGCGAGACCTGCCAGCCGCCCTCGTTCCCGGAGGCCGCGCTTCGCCAGTTGTGCGTCGACAGACGAGAGCCGGCGCGCGACACGATCTCGGCCACCTCGCGGAGCTGTTCCGCGTCCACGCCGGACTCCGCGGCGGCCCACTCGAACGTGCACTCGGCGTAGAGCTCCTTGAGGGTCGCCTCGAACGACTCGAACGTGCGGGGGACCTCGGGCTTCTCCGCCGCCAGGTACGCTTCCCAGTTGAACCAGCGACGCACGAACTCGCGATCGTACGTCTCCGTCTGGATCAGGTGGTTCGCGATCGCGAGCAGGACCGCGGCCTCCGAGCCCGGCTGCGTCGGCAGCCAGTGATCCGCGTGCGTGGCGGTGTTCGACAGACGGGTGTCGAACACGATGAGCTTGGCGCCCGCGTGCACGCCCTCGAGGATCCGTTGCGCGTGCGGGTTGAAGTAGTGACCCGCCTCCAGGTGCGAGCTGACCAATAGGATGACATCGGCCCGCGCGTGATCGGGGCTGGGGCGATCCATCCCGAGCCAGAACTGATAGCCGGCGCGCGCGCCGGATGAGCAGATGTTCGTGTGCGAGTTGTGTCCGTCGACACCCCACGCCGCCATCACGCGCTCGGTGAACCCGTCCTCCCCCGGTCGACCGACGTGGTACATGATCTCGCGGTGCCGACCCTCCCGGAGCGCCCGCCGAATGCGACCGGCGATGTCGTCGAGTGCTTCGTCCCAGGAGACGCGCACCCACTTCCCCTCTCCGCGCGCGCCCGCGCGCTTGAGCGGGTAGAGCACGCGGTCGGGGTCGACCACCTGGTTGAGCGTCGCCGGCCCCTTGGCGCAGTTGCGACCCCGCGAGCCGGGGTGCTCGGGGTTCCCCTCGAACTTCCGCACCTCCAGCGTGTCCTTGTCGACGTAGGCGAGCAGACCGCACGCCGACTCGCAGTTGAAACAGGTCGTCGGAACCAGGGTGTACCGTCGCTCCCGTCGCTCCGGCCACGCTTTCGAGTCGAGCTCGACCCAGTCTTCCCAGCGCTCGCGCGGCGGGAACGCCGCGAGGTGGACCCGGCTGGGCCCCGGGTAGAAGGTCTCGCCGCGCGCTTCGGTATCGCGCCGCGCGACGCTGACGAGCCGCTCGAGACGATCGAGCTCGTCCGCCCGCTTCACCGCTCGACCCTCCCGTGTGGCTCGTTAGGCTGGCGCGCTTCGTCTTCCTTCACGTGTACGCGGCGAGACATCCCGCCGCCTGACGTGATACTTCCTTGCATCCCCGCTCCCCGTTGATGCGCGGCACCCGCTCAGGCCGAGTCCGCCCAGGCTGGGCGGGTGCCAACTAACTACGAAGGTAGCGGAGGATCGGGCAAGGGCCGCGAACCCTCGGGTCGGTGGTACCAGCGCGGCGCCACGCCGGCCCCAATCCAGCGCGCGGCCCGGGAGACCTCCCAGGCCTACTTGACGGCTTCGTATGCATTCAGGATGCCCCAGCCGTACTGGTTGTCCTTCCCCGGCGGCCCTTCGTCGTCGGCCGCCTGGAACATGTAGTTTACCACCTGCAGATTGCTCCACGAGGGGAAGCGCTCCCGCACGAGGACCGCAGCGCCAGAAACGTGTGGTGTAGCCTGGGACGTCCCACACCACCCGTTCATTTCGCCCTGATATCCGTTCGGGACCGTGCTCAGCGCATAGAAAGGGGCCGCGATGTCTACGTGATTCCCCGAGTTCGAGTGAATCGTCCCTCCTTGCACCGTGCATGGACTTGTGGACGCAAAGTTTCGGTTGGGCAGAACCCCACTAACGCCAACCACATTCGAGCACCGAGCCGGCCACTCAAACAGTGTCTCACTGTTGTTTCCCGCCGCGGCCACGATGACGACATCTGCCTGCCATGCCTGTGCCACGGCGTTGCACAACGCGAAGTCCTGCCTCAGCACCAGGCTGAGATTGAGCACATCGATGTTCGGTACGGCGTAGTTGATGCCCGTTGTCACCGCATTCGCAGTGCATGCGTTGCCAGGGATGTTGTTGCACGCCCGGTAACTGAATATGCGATCCTCTGTCAGTCCATGCGCTACACCGACGACCCCGACGAAGTTGTCCCGCGCCGTTGCGATCCCGGCCACATGGGAACCATGCGGCGAGGGGAACGCGTCGTTGCAGCCACCGGCTCGACACTGATCGTTGGCGTTGAGAACCGCGAGATCTTCGTGACCGTTGTCATAGCCCGAATCGACGATCTGCCAGTCGGTGGTACCGCTTCCCGTCTCGATCGTCCATGCCTGCGGCGCTCGTACCATCGCGATCCCCCACGGGGGTATCTGCTGGGCGACGTCCATGTCTGCCCCCGCGACAATCCCCGGGCCGCCGGCGGCCTTCCCGACGTGATCCGGCTGTATATAGTCAACCAGCGGATGCTCCATCAGCGCACGGGCGTCCTCGGGCTTCAGATGCACCCAGGCGGCTCCCATGTACGCCAGGTAGTCCACGATCTCGACCTTACGCTCCTCGAGAAGCGCGAGCCCAGATTGCAAGGTGGTCTTCGCGAGGGCAGGGCGTCGTCCATTGTTAGCCAGAGCGCGGACGTCCGAGGGGGCCTTGAACGCGACGATAGCCGAGCCGCCGCCAGCTGCTACGGCCCGGGCCAAGGCGTCCGACGACGTGTCGTAGTCGCGGAGGGGCACTGGCATGTCTACGGTGACAGACGGTACGGCCTTGATCACGAACACACGCCCGTCGGCGGCGACGTAGTCGTCGACTTGCGCAGCGGGGGCAACGATCCCGCTGAGCGGAGGCGTCTCCTGATCTGGCCGTGTGCACGCCTCCGTGACGACACACAGGGAAAGAACAGCTACCAACAGGCGGAAGTTGAGGCTCTTTATGATGCACGTCCTTGTTCGATCAAGCAGGCGGATGTGAAAGACATCTCGCCGGGTCAAATGATCACCGCGACGGCGCCCTCCTGGTTCTTCGCGAAGAACTCCCTAGCGCCTTAGACACCTCCCTTTTGGACGACGCGACTAGCTCACCACGTCCAATAGCTACAAGCCAAAACAGAGAACGCCGTCGCCGTCGGTTCCGATGAACAGCTGATTGTCCACGGCGGCGAACGACAATACACCGCGCGTGTCGGTGCGAACGAGTAGTGATCTAAACTCATCGCCGGTTGGATCCCACTCATAGACCTCGGCGTGGTTGCCGATGGGCACCCCCAGCTCGTCCACGTCATCTACAGTCACACCGGCCAAGAGACGACCTTGGTGGGACTCGAGCGCATGCACGGCGCCAGGCAGCAAGGCGCCCACTGTAGCCCATTCCGTGCTTGGGGCAACGAGCCTCGTGACACCGGCACTCGCGCCACCCCAGATCGTTTCGGAACCCGGTGGATGAATCTCCAATGTGTGAATCAAGGCCACCTCTTGACCGTGGATCACCCAATCAAGTCCGTCGGTAGTCGTGCGGTGAACGGGGGTGAGGCCGTCTGCGAGCCCGAACCCACCTTTCGTGACGATCAGAGCCCGTATGCCGACGCCTGCGGACTCGGGATCCCCCGAAACGAAGCTCCACGACTCGCCCGCGTCTGCGGAACGGAGAATTGCCGATTCAGCCATGTACAACACGCGTGAATTCGTCGGGTCTGCCGCGAGCGCAAGCGCCCAGAAGTTACGATCGTTCGCCAAAGCGGTACCACCATCTCGGCGAACCCAGGTTTCCCCGCTATCGAAGGACGCGAAGACGGCTGCGTCCGTCTCCGGTGGACCGCTCAATGGCGGACTCATTCCCGCGAGCAGTAAAGGACCGGCCGGTTCGGGCACGAAAAGCAGATGTGCAACTACGCCGTGGTCCAACCCCAGGGGCCCCCAACCATCAGGCTCAAGGCGGTAGACACCCGCTGACGCAGTGCCAGCGAAGAAGCCCATGGGTGACTGCAAGAGCGAGGTCACTCGGTGTCCCTCAAGGCCAATCTGACTGAGCTGCCCAGGCGTCTCACATAGCGTGAGATCGGGTTCGGCAATCGAGCCGCCGCAGGACCAGACGGTACAAGAGCCGATCGCAAGGATCGATAGCCTACCACTGACCTTCATCACTACTCCTCAATCCTCTATAGAGAAAGATGCCATGAGGGTCAATATGCAACGTAACAATAGCGTAACAGAACTGCCGAAAAGTGACTTTACTAGGCGAGTGGGACCGATTGTCCGGCCTGTACATACGCGTGCTCGAACGCGAGCAGCCCGAGCAGCCCGAGAGCGGCGATCGCCGGGTCGAGCCAGGGCCCCGCGAGCGGAGCCACGACGAGGGCGACCGCCGCGGCGACGGCGAGGGTACCCGTCCAGAACCAGAGGGCGAACCGACCCCGAACCATCTCGTGGACCGCCAAGGCCGCGTGCGCGGTCGAGTGGGTGAGCGTGAGCTCGCCCAACACGAGCGCGAGGTGGATCGCGGCGGTCAGCCCGAAGAGGGTCCGCAGCTCGCCCGCGACACCCGCGAAGCCCGGGGTCACCAACAGAACCGCGGCGCCGGCGAGCAACGCTTGCACGAGCAGGTGCGGCGGCAGCAGCGGATTCTGCCACAGGTCGCGGGCCTTCGCCTGGGCGAACAGGTACGCGGTGTAGATCGCGGTCAACGCGGCGAGGGGGCCGACCGCCCACGCGAGCCCACGCGTAGCGCTACCGGACGGCGGGCCCCCACCGAGCCCGGCGGCCAGGTGCGCGACGAGACCGAGGCCGTACGCGGCGATGACGAACGCGCCTCTGACCAGCCAGCTCTTGAAGTGCGGGCGCGTGAAGATCATGTGGAAGCGACCCGGGTGCTCGAGGTCCCAGATCAGGAGTCCACCGGTGAGCGCCAGACCCACCATGGCGAGGATCGGCGACACGGTGAGCCAGGCTCGGTCCGACCAGGTGAGCGCGCCGGTCAAGCAGAGGAGCAGCGCGACGAGATACGCCCCCGCGCCGATGCCTTTGGTGAGCGTATAGGCGCTCACGCGCCAGTCCCAGGGCGCCTTGTGCGAGACGTCGTACGACAAGACCGCGGCCGCGGACGAGTTCGCGCCGCCTCCGCCCTTCTCTCCATGAGGGTGCCCGGAACCGACCTGGGCGGCGCCGGCCGGCTGCTCGCTCCACATGAACAGCCCGCCATCCGGACGGGCCGCCGCGAGCGGATCGAGCGTGGCCTGGTGCGCGCCCCGATAAAAGAGCTTGGGGTGCGTCTCTTTCTCGGGTCGTCGTACGGCGACGGGCTCACGACCGACGAGCTGCGCCACCTTGGACGTCGGGTCCTCGAGGTCGCCGACCAGGATCGCTTCGGTCGGACACACGGTGACACAGGCGGGCTCGAGACCGACATCGATGCGGTGCGCGCAGAAGTTGCACTTCTCGGCCGAGTGGTCGTCGGGGTTGATGAAGATCGCGTCGTAGGGACACGCGGCGATGCATGCCTTGCAGCCGATGCAGATCGACTTGTCGAAATCGACGATCCCATCGGGTCGACGGAACATCGCGCGCGTCGGACAGGCGGTCGTACAGGGCGCGTCGTCGCACTGATTGCAGCGGGTCACCTGGAACGCGCGACGGGCCGCGGGGAACGTCCCGACATCGGCGTACTTCACGTACGTACGAGTGACGCCGAGCGGGACTTCGTTCTCCGATTTGCACGCGGTCGTGCAGGCGTGGCAGCCGATGCACCGCGTGTGGTCGATGACTTTTGCCCAACGAGCCGTCTCGCTACTCGACGTCTCGGACCCTGGCATCGCAGCTCCCGGTTCGCGCGTCTCCCGGTACAGCGCGACCGCCCCACCCGAGGTCGGGGTCGGTTGGCCCTTAACTACGTGGATCGCCGAGGGGCGGGCAAGCCCAACGCGCTCCCCGGCGGGGGTCGTTCCACGGGAGCGCACCGTAAGGACTTGCGGCGCGTGGGGCGAAATCGGACGATCCCCTGGACCGGCGGCTCGATGGTCGGCCGGAGCCGTGATCGCACTCCCACCGGAGGCCCGTTGCCGTTCGACAGCATCGATCCCACGACCGAAGAGCTGCTCGCATCGTTCCCCGCCCTCGATGACGCGGGCATCGACGCGGCGCTCGACCGGGCGCGTACGGGCTACGACGCGTGGCGAGGCACACCCACGGTCGAGCGGGCGGAGCGTCTCCTCGCGCTCGCGGATCTGCTCGAGACGGGCAAGAACGCGTTCGGCCAGCTCATGACCCGCGAGATGGGGAAGCCGTTGGCGAGCGCCGTCGCCGAGGCCGAGAAGTGCGCCTGGGTGTGTCGCTACTACGCGGAGCAGGGTCCGGGCTTTCTCGAGCCCGAGGCGTTCGAATCGAGCGGGACGCGCTGTTGGGTGGAATATCAGCCGATCGGCGCCGTGCTCGCGATCATGCCGTGGAACTTCCCGTTCTGGCAGGTGGTCCGATGCGCGGCGCCGACGATGATGGCCGGCAACGTGATCCTGCTCAAGCACGCGCCCAACGTGCCGCAGTGCGCCGTCGCGTTGGAGGGGTTGTTCCGGCGCGCCGGGTTCCCGGAGGGTGCGTTCCAGAACCTGTTCGCGGAAGTCGAGGACATCCCGCGGATCCTCGATGACTCGATCGTTCAAGGCGCCTCGCTGACCGGATCGTTGCGCGCCGGCTCCGCGCTGGCCGCGGAAGCGGGTCGGCGGATCAAGACGACGGTGCTCGAGCTCGGCGGCAGCGACCCCTTCATCGTCATGGAGTCCGCCGACTTGGATCGGGCGGTCGCGACCGCGGTCGAGGCCCGGATGTGGAACAACGGACAGTCCTGCATCGCGGCGAAACGGATGCTCGTCCAGGAGACGATCGCCGATGAGTTCGAGAAGCGGCTGGTCGAGGCGGTCGCGAGCATTCCGATAGGGGACCCGAAGGACCCGGACGTCCGCGTGGGCCCGCTCGCGCGCAGTGATCTCCGAGACGAGCTCGCGAGCCAGGTGGACGCGTCGGTCGCCGCGGGAGCCCGTGTGGCGACCGGAGGCGACGCGCCGGATCGACCCGGGTGGTTCTATACGCCCACCGTGCTCACCGACGTGCCCGATGGCTGCCCGGCCAGCGAGGACGAGCTGTTCGGTCCGGTCGCGAGCGTGTTTCGCGTGCGGGATCTGGACGAGGCGATCGAGCGCGCGAACGCGACGGAGTACGGGCTCTCGGCCGCCATCTGGACGAACGATGACGAGGAGCGGACGCGCGCCGTACGCGAGATCGTGGCGGGCGGCGTGTTCATCAACGGGATGTCGGCTTCGGATCCACGGGTTCCGTTCGGTGGGGTCAAGAAATCGGGGTACGGGCGCGAGCTCGGTCCGCACGCCATCCGGGAGTTCGTCAACGCGAAGACGGTATGGGTCGGCGAGGACTGACGGTCGGCGTCCCGCTGGCCGTCGTGGGCTGTATCTCGAGCGTGAACCTCCTGGACACGCGGGGATCCGGCACCGCTCGGTGCTACCGGATCGACTACGAAACCCTGTGGCCGATCGTGGAGGAGTCTGTCCGCTGGGTCGGCCTCATGATCGAGAGCGCGCACGAGGAGAACGGCTTCATCCTCGCGCGCAGCTACGAGCCCGAGGTCGAGGACCCCGAGGACATGGCGCTCGACGCCGACCAGGGAGAGAATGTCGCCGTGTTCGTCGAGCCGGAGGGCGAGGACGTGTACGCCGTCGAGGTCGTGAGTCGATCTCGCTTCCCGCTCGACCCCACGCCGCGTGACTGGACGGATGCCCTCTTCCTGGCGTTCGAGGACCGACTCCCGGCTGCCGCGAGCGCGCCGAGCGACGACTTGGCGGCGTGCGCCCGGGTCCGGGGGCTATCGGGGCGTTAGCGACCCGTCGGAGCCTCGGTCGAGGGTCGCCGGTGAACGACCGACTCGCGATGCACGGCTACCCTTCGCCCACCCAGCCCAGATCGACGTTCCGCCGCCGACGCCCGAAGAACCCGCGCACCTTCTCGGTCGCCACGTAGTTCATCATCGCGAGCGCCGGAACCGCGAGCATCAGGATCACGGTCGCGAAGAGAATCCCGTAGCCGAGGCTCACCGCCATCGGCACGAGGAACTGCGCCTGCGTGCTCCGCTCGATGATGATCGGGAACACCCCGAGGAACGTCGTGATCGACGTGAGCAGAATCGGTCGGAAGCGCGCCTTGGTGCCTTCGAGGATGGCCTGGGGCATCGGCAGACCGGCTCGATGGCGCTCGTTGACGAAGTCGATGAGCACCAGCGAGTCGTTCACGACCACGCCGGACAGACCCACGATCCCGAACATCGAGAGCATGCCGAGATCGAGTCCCATGATCAGGTGTCCGAGCGCCGCGCCGATGAACCCGAGCGGAATCGACGCCATGATGATCAGCGGTTGCACGTACGATCGGAACGGGATGGCCAGCAGCGCGTATATGGCGAGCAGCGCCATGCCGAATCCGCGCCCCAGCCCACCGAGCGCCAGGGCTTGTTCGCGCTGCTCACCGCCGAACGCGTAGCGCAGACCCGGGAAGTCGTTCTGAAGCTCCGGAAGGATCGTGGCCTCGAGCGCCGTGTTCACCTCCTGCCCCGTGAGCACCGCGCGGTTCACGTCGGCGGTGATCGTCACGATGCGCCGGCCGTCGATGCGGCGGATCGTCGAGGAGCCCGTGCCGAACGAAAGCTCGGCGACCTCGGACAGGGGGACCTCCCCGCCCGTCGCGCCGCGGATTCGGTAGTTCTGTAGATCGGCCAGGGTGTTGCGCTCGTCCTCGGGCAGCCGGACGTAGACGCGGACCTCGTCGCGTCCCCGCTGTAGCCGCAGCGCTTCGTTCCCGAAGAACGCGCCGCGGACCTGACGAGCCAAGTCGTCGAGCGTGATCCCCAGCGACCGGGCCGCGGGCTTGAGCTGTAGCTCGAGCTCGCGCTTGCCCTGCCCGCGATCGTCGCGGACGTCGATCACACCGGCGATCCGCCTCAGTCGATCGACGAGCGCGGGCACGGCGGCGTTGAGGCCCACCGTGTCGGGGTGCGAGAGCTCGACCGCCACCGGAGCGCCCAGGTTGATGAGCTGCGCCGAGAACGTGAGCGTGCGCGCATCCGGGATCGGACCGACCGCCGCGCGCCACGCGTTCTCGAACTCGACCGCCGGCAGGTCGCGCACCTCCGGGTCGCTCAATCGGAAGCTCAGTTCGGCAATGTTCGACTGGACGAACGTCGGGTTCGCGGTGAGCCCGGGTTGGCTCGCGATCGAGGGCCGCTGACCCACGCTGGTGAACACGCCCTCGACCAGGGGCGGCTGGTCGTCGTCGAGCGTGGCCTCGAGCTCGAGCGCCGCGGTGAGCCCGGCCCGCTCGATGTAATCGGCGAGCTCCGCCGTGCGCTCGCTCGTCGTCCCCTCGGGGAGCTCGAGATACGCGATGACCTCTTCGCCCTCGATCTCCGGGAGGAGACTGAATCGGATGTAGCGGCCGGCCACGAGACCCGCGACGAGCAGCAACACGCTGAGCGAGCCGACGAGCACCAGACCCCAGCGTCGAACCGAAAACCGCACGGCTCGATCGAGCGGCCCGTCGACGAACCGTTGAAGCGCGGTCTGGATCCCCTCTTGGAGTCGGTAGAACCAGCCGAGGAATCGGATCGGCTTCTCCTCCTCCGGGGGTGGCAGGTGCGACAGGTGGAACGGAAGGATGAACAGCGCCTCGACGAGCGACAGGAGGAGCACCGAGATCACGATGACCGGGATGACGTTCAGGAACTTCCCGATCGTACCCGGGATGAAGAGGAGGGGCGTGAACGCCGCCACCGTCGTGAGCACCGCGAACGTGACGGGGACCGAGACGCGGAGCGTGCCGCGCACGGACGCATCGAGTCTTCGCGTACCCTTCTCGCGTTCGGCGTAGATGTTCTCGCCCACCACGATGGCGTCATCGACGACGATCCCGATCGCGAGGATGAAGCCGAACAGCGACATCATGTTGATCGAGACGCCGACCGCCGCCATGATCGCGAACACGCCGGCGAACGAGAGGAAGATCCCGACCGCGGTCCAGAACGCGAGCCTCAGGTTGAGGAACAAGGCGAGCGCTACGATCACGAGCAGAAGTCCGAGCCGACCGTTCTTCACCAGCAACGAGATCCGGCTCTCGAGGTACTCCGCCTCGTTGACCCAGATGCCGTAGTCCACGCCGCGTGGGAGTGCGATCGCGAGCTCCTCGTCGAGGTAGCGCTCGACCTCGGCCACGATGTCGAGCACCCGTTCGTCGCCCGTGCGGCAC
>JAKSCH010000020.1 GCA_022360695.1 Gemmatimonadota bacterium | reverse complement strand
GGCTGTAGCCCGGCGCCGCGAACCCGATCGGCGTGTCGGTGCCGGCACCGACGGGCACGCCGGCCTGGTGCATGAGATCCACCAGATGGAGACTCCAGACGGCGAACGTCGTGTCGCGCATCGGGAACGCCCCATCCCGGCTCGCTTCCGTCGTGGTCCGCCACTCCGTCGCCAAATCGCTCGGGAGCTTGCCGAGGGCGTCATCCCAGTCCGAACGGCCGAACGGCGGTTGGAGCCCGAGCCCGTTCAAGCGGAGCGTGGGGACCTGGATCGTGCTCGACATCGACTCGAGCACGGCATCGCAGTTCTGTTCGTCGTAGGCGGCCACGGCGGGCATCCGCTGGAGCTCGTGAAGCTGCGACCGGAGATTCGCGCCCGGGACCCCGTCGGGGTTGGCGAGCAACAGCCGTCGCTCGCCGAGCAGCGCCTCCGGCGCCGCCGCGCAGTCGAGCTCGATGTTCCGCAGGTGCTCGAGCGACTGGACGTGGGGTCCTACGTCTCTCGCGCGCATCGACAGCGGGACATGGCCATCCATGGGGAGCCCGCGCGCCTCCGCCTCCTCCACCAGCGCCGCGAAGACCTCCGGCGAGACCATCTCGTAGATCTTCAGGAAGTCGACCCCGGCCTCGGCCAGCCGCGCCACGTTCGCCCGGGCGGTCTCGACGTCCGGGTTCGCGATGCCGAGGAGCGGTCGATTCTCGCCGTCGTATACGACATGCTCGCCGTCGAGCAGCGGCCCGGCGAAGAACACGCGTGGCGCGGTGACGCCGTCCGCCCGGATGGCCTCCACCGCGGGTAGGACCTTCTCCAGCGGACCACCCGTGTCTCGGATGCTCGTGACGCCGTGGTGCAGAAACAGCCCCGGCATCGCGTCGGTGAACCGCTCGTCGTACGTGAGGTGGACGTGGAAGTCCCACAGCCCCGGGATCAGGTATCGATCGGTGCCGTCGACCGTCTCGGCCCCTTCGACGTCCGCGACGGTCGACACGCCCGTGATGCGTCCGTCGTCGACCACGACCGTCTGCCCTTCGCGTACCCCGTTGACGGCATCGATGACCGTGACGTTCCGGATCACCAGATCCGCGCCGGGCCGGCCCGCGTCGCAGGCGATCAGCGAGCAGATCGAGAGAACGGAGATGACGTGGAGCGGAGATCGATGGGTCATGTCGGGCGCCCTGGGTTGGTGATCGTGACCCGGACAACCTAGGGGTACCCGTCCGCCGTGGTCTACGGGAGGTCAGTGGCGCAATCGAGCCTCGTAGCGCGCGCCCGCGTCGGTGGGTTGGCTATTCCTCCCTGAGCGTGGTCAGCGGGTCGAGCGCCGCCGTCCGCCGGCCTCGTGCGGTCTCATCCGAGCCAGGATGTCGCGATAGCCCCTTCCGAGCTCCGCCACCTTGTCCCGAAGGTCCGTGAACACGCCGGGACGTGGACCCCGCGCCCGCCCGACCGTGAGCGTGTTCACCCCCAGCTCATCGAGTCGACGCTCGATTTCATCGAGGAGTCGTCGGATTCGCGGCAAGCAGTCGATGAACTGCTGCGTGAGGGCGATCGTCCCCGCGGGATCCAGATTCGGGTCCTCGATCCCCGCGTTCAGCTCGTCGAGGAACTTCGTGTTCTCCTCGACCGAGCTCTCGAGCCAGTCCCTGATGATCGAGAGGGTCTCCTGGAAGGCCAGCGCATCGCTGGTCGCGATCTCGTCGGGCACACCCGCGTCCACCAGCTCGCGAAGACAGGGATCCTTGGCATCCCAACCCACGAAGGGCCGAAAGCCTTGCCCGAAGACCGGGCCGACGGTCAGGAGCAACCCGAGTCCGGCTGCGATGGAGGCACGTCGAAGTCGAAGACGTTGCGACATCTTGGGCTCACCTGTTCGAGGTCCCCGATCGAGCGGCGGCCGCGGCCCCTGCTCGTGCGACCTCAAAAGAGACGGTCTCGTCCCCCCTCGACATCGCCGACTCCGGGTAGGGCCCCTTCTTCCCGGGGGCGCACCTTTCGCGGGAGTCCCATCAAGCGTCACCCTCGCTCGAGAGCCGGTAGCCGATATCCGGACCGAGCGGGATTCGGCTCGGCATGAAGCTGCCGCTGCCGCGCCCGATCTCGCGATCCTGATCGTCGAAGAGCCGGGCCTCCGCCAGGATCAAACGACGCGAGCGCGACGTCACCGTTCCTTCGCTCCGTATCGTCCCTTCGGCGACGGGCCGCGTCAGGTAGATGTTGAACGACGCGGTCAGCACGAAGCGGTCTTCGACCAGCGAGTTGGCGGCGAAGAACGCCGCGTCATCGAGCATCTTGAAGTACACCGAGCCGTGGACCGCGAACGCCGCGTGCCACAGCTCCTGCCGGAGCGCGATGGAGATCGTCGCCTTCGCCTCTCCCACGGAGATCGACGGCTTGTAGAACGCGTTGATCGGGGCGAGCAGATACGCGTTTTCCAGCTTCCGGTAGTGGTCGCTCACGACGAGCTCCTGGCTCGGGTCGGGGCCCTGAAGGGTCGCCTATGGTATCGTCGTGTACCGGAGGCGGGCACCCGCCCGGGACCGCGGCCCGAGCGTTACGAGCCGCCCGCGCCTCGTCGACAACACGATCGATCCGCATCGCCCCGTAGAACGCCGCCGAGCGCGAGGGAGCGCCCTCCGCGGGTCCGAGAGAGGTGAAGAGTCTCTACCCTTGACATTCTAGGGGAGATGCGCCAACTCTGTCGTACCCTGGAATATCTAGTGAAGCGAAAGCTTCGAGGTGTGCCTTGAAACGTGAGCCTGCGTGGCGTCGCTATCTGCGGTTCCGAGGTGCGGATCCGGCCGCCGATCTCGAGGACGAGCTCCGCCACCATCTCGTGGAGCGCGCGCGAGAATACGAGCGGGGCGGGCTGAGTCCCGAGGAGGCGGCCGCCGCCGCGCTCGACCGTCTCGGCGATCCCGAGGGTGTGCGACGGGCATGCGCGCGCGTCGCCCGTCGCCGTCGCCACCGGGAGCGCGGTCGCGGTTGGCTGCACGGCGTCGGGCAGGACGTCGGCTTCGCCGTCCGGGCGCTGCGTGGGAGCCCGATCCTCGCCCTGATCGCCACGCTCACGATCGCGCTCGGGATCGGTGCGACGACGACGATGTTCACCATCGTGCAGGCCGTCGTGCTCGAGCCGCTCCCGTTCGAGTCGCCGGACCGGGTCGTCGTCTTCGAACATTTCAACCGGCGATCGGGGACCGGTGCCTGGCTCGCGTCGTTTCCCCTCTTCCTCGATTACGAGTCCCAGAGCCAGACGTTCTCCCGAGTCGCCGCGTGGCGACCCGTGCAGCCCACGCTCCGCTCCGCGGACGGACGTCCACCGACCCGCGTATCGGCGGTCGGCGTCACGGCCGCGACGTTCGAGTTGTTGGGCGTGGAGGCCGCCCTCGGTCGGACGTTCGCACCCGACGAGGAGGTCCCGGGCGGCCCGCCCACCGCGGTGCTCGGCCACGGATTCTGGCAAGGACGGTTCGGCGGCGATCCTGGCGTCATCGGACGTACGCTCGATCTCGACGGCGCGCTCCATACCGTGATCGGCGTGCTGCCCCGGAGCTTCCGCGGCGCCAGCGTGCCGCACGCGTCGACGGCGATCTGGCTCCCGTACCGCAACTCGAGCGTCTCCGAGGGGACGGACGTCCGGAGTCTCATGAACGTCAACGTGATCGCGCGTCTCGCCGAGGGCGTGCAGATCGCGGCGGCCCGGGCCGATGTCGATCGGATCATGACCGGTCTCGCGGCCGAGTACGGCGAGCACGCGGAGACCGGCGTGCGCCTCGTGTCGGCGCGGGACGCCGTGGTCGGGCGCGCGGACGGTACCATGTGGCTCTTGTTCGGCACCGTCGGTCTCGTGTTGCTCATCGCCGCGACCAACGTGACGAATCTCCTGCTCGGTCGCGCGGCCGATCGGGCCCGTGAGGTCGCGGTGCGCGCCGCGCTCGGCGCGTCGCGGCTTCGGATCGTCCGACTCGTCGTATGCGAGAGCCTCGTCCTCGCGCTCGTAGGCGGGGCGCTCGGCGTGGCCCTCGCTTTCCTCGGGGTCGACACCGTGCGGGCGATCGACCCCGGTTCGATCCCGCGACTCGACGCTTCGAGCGTCCGACCGCTGGCGATCGCCTTCGTGTCCTTCGTGACCGTGCTGGTCGCCGTGGCCGTCGGTGTCGTGCCGGCGCTTCACGCGACGGGACCGGGTCATACCGACGCCATCAAGGCCAGCAGCCGGTCTTCTCCTCGATCGCGGGTCGGGCTTCGGCGTCTGCTGGTCGTTTCGCAGGTCGCCGTCGCCACCGTGCTCCTCGTCGGTGCCGGATTGATGTTGCGGAGCTTGTCCCATGCGCTCGCGGTCGACCCGGGGTTCGATCCGGAGAACACGTTGACGGCGCGGATCGCCATGCCCACGGCGTTCGTCTCGGACGACTGGCCGCAGCACGTCGCGTTCTTCCAGGCCCTCGTAGAAGACGTCGGGCGGATCCCCGGCGTGAGATCGGTCGCGGCGGCGTACCAGGGACCGACCGACGGCGGTTGGCACAACGGCTTCACGTTCGCGGATCGACCGCAACCGGCGGCAGGCGATCTCCCGCATGCCGTCTTTCGCCCGGTCACTCCCGGCTATTTCGAGGCGCTGGGCATCGCGCTTCGGAGCGGTCGGCCGCTGCGGGAGACGGACGATGAGACCGCTCCCGGCGCCGTGGTCGTCAACCAAGCGTTCGTGCGTGCGTTCCTACCGGATCGAGAGCCCGTCGGCGCTCGTATCGACTACGGGCACATGTGGAACGCCCGCCCGCCGGAGTACGAGATCGTCGGCGTGGTCGAAGACGTACGGTTCTATGGCCCCGATCAGCCCGTCGAGCCGGCCACGTACTTCCCTCACGCACAGCAACCCGTGCGGGAGATGTCCCTGTTCGTGCGGACAGCCGACGATCCGACGAGCCTCTTGCCCGGGGTTCGGGAGGCGGTCGAGCGCTTGGATCCGACGCTCCCCCTCGACCGTGTGACGACGCTGGCCGCCCTTTCCCGCGGAGCTACGGCCAATCGCCGGTTCCTCATGATCGTGTTCGCGACGTTCGCGAGCATGGCGGTGCTTCTCGCCGCGACGGGGCTCTATGGCGTGGTTGCGTTTCTGGTGCGTCGTCGCTCGCGGGAAATCGGGGTCCGCCTCGCGCTCGGAGCCGGTAAGCGCTCGGTGCTCGGGCTGGTCGTTCGCCAATCGATGAGCCTCGTCACCGTGGGTCTCCTCATCGGAAGCGTCGGGGCGTACGCATCGTCTCGTCTGCTCGCGGGACTGCTCTTCGGCGTCGAGCCCACGGATCCGGCGACCATGGTCGGGAGCATGTTCGGGCTCGTGCTGGCCGGGCTCCTGGCGAGCGCCGGACCCGCGATCCACGCCCTCCACCTCGACCCCGCGCAGACGCTGCGCGCGGACTGAAGAACGGAGCACGACCCGTGGCCAAGGACAATCGGCGTTTCCTCCAGGGCACACTCGACGTCTTGATCCTGAAGACGCTCTCGTGGGGGCCGATGCACGGCTACGGCATCGCGACGTGGATCGAGCGTTGTTCGGAGGCGGCGTTGCAGGTCGAAGACGGATCGCTCTACCCGGCGCTGCACCGGATGGAGCGAAAGGGCTGGCTCGATTTCGAGTGGCGCATCACGGAGAACGGACGCCGCGCGAAATACTACGCACTGACCGCGGAGGGGCGCGCGAAGCTCCAGCGGGATGCGGTCGATTGGGCGAGGTTCGCCGACGCGGTCTCGCGGGTGATGGATTCGGGCGAGCCCGGGTGGGCCTCGCAGTGAGCCGGGGATCGACAGGGCAGGCCGATGCGGCTAGCGCACGACCTTTCGGATGGGTCGGCCGTCCAGGTCACCCGGAGCCGGGATGCCGAGCAACGCAGCCAGGGTCGGCGCGATGTCGACGGTCCGAACGGGCGTCGCGTAGCGACCCGGGGCGATCCCGGGCCCCATGAACACGAGCGGAACGTGACGGTCGTGGGCATACGGCGATCCGTGGGTCGCCGTCGTCTCACCGACGACGAGGCCGCGCTCGAAACGCAACATCACGTCGGGCGATCGATCGGCGTCGAACGAGCGCCGGAAGCGACCGAGCATGTCGCCACGTCGCGGGCTCGTGCCGGCCACTTCCTCGGCCGTGTACGCCGCGGCGACGAAGTCGATCTCGGCGAGACGGTCCGCGATCGCCCGTCGGAGCGTCCGCAGCTCCGCGGGGGTGGCGGTCTCCGACAGGATATGGGGCCCGTCCTGCCACTGGATCCGCGGCGCAG
>JAKSCH010000042.1 GCA_022360695.1 Gemmatimonadota bacterium | reverse complement strand
GGCTCGAGCTTGATGATCACGTGACCGAACTGACCGCGACCACCGGACTGACGGACGAACTTTCCTTCGACCTTGTCGACGGCCTTGCGGATCGTCTCGCGATAGGCGACCTGAGGTCGACCCACGTTCGCGTTGACCTTGAACTCGCGTTGCAGCCGATCGACGATGATCTCGAGGTGGAGCTCGCCCATCCCGCTGATGATCGTCTGCCCCGTCTCTTCGTCCGTGTAGACGCGGAAGGTCGGGTCCTCCTCGGCCAGCTTCTGGAGCGCTTCGGCCAACTTGTCCTGGTCGGCCTTGGTCTTGGGCTCGATCGCGACCCGGATCACGGGCTCGGGGAAGCTCATCGACTCGAGGATGATCGGATCGTTCGTCGAAGAGAGCGTATCACCCGTCTTCGTGTGCTTGAGCCCGATCGCGGCCGCGATGTCCCCCGCGAACACTTCCTCCCTCTCCTCACGCTTGTTGGCGTGCATCTGGAGAAGACGTCCGATGCGCTCCTTCTTGTCCTTCGTCGAGTTCAAGACGTGCGAGCCCGCCTCGAGCGTCCCGGAGTAGACCCGGAAATAGGTCAGCCGCCCCACGTACGGATCCGTCGCGATCTTGAACGCGAGCGCCGAGAACGGGGCCGATTCATCCGCCTCGCGGGTCGCGGTCGATTCGTCTTGTTGGGGGAGGTGGCCTTCTACGGGGGGGACGTCGAGGGGCGATGGCAGAAACTCGATCACGGAATCGAGGAGGCGCTGCACGCCCTTGTTCTTGAACGCCGAGCCGCAGAGGACCGGCGTGATCGCGTTGGCGAGCGTCGCTTTCCGAATCGCGCGGCGAATCTCCTCCTCGGTCAGCTCCTCACCCCCGAGATATTTCTCGAGCAGCTCGTCGTCGTGCTCGACGGCCGCCTCGAGGAGGCTGTGACGGAGCTCCGCCACCTGCTCCTCGAGGGCGTCCGGTACCGGCCCCTCGGTCCAACGCGCCCCGAGTGACTCATCGTCATAAACGACTTCGACCTCACGAATGAGGTCGACCATGCCGGTGTACAACTCGCCCTCACCGAGAGGGATCTGGAGCGGGTGCGCATTGGCGCCCAGGCGCTCGCGCATCATCTCCACGACGTTCATGAAGTCGGCGCCGACGCGATCCATCTTGTTGACGAACGCGATCCGCGGGACCCCGTACTTGTCCGCCTGACGCCAGACGGTCTCGGACTGCGGCTCGACGCCGCCCACCGCACAAAACAGCGCCACCGCACCGTCCAGAACCCGCAGGCTGCGCTCGACCTCTACGGTGAAGTCGACGTGCCCCGGCGTGTCGATGATGTTGATGCGGTAGTTCTCGCCCCCGTGCTCCCAATGACACGTGGTCGCCGCCGAGGTGATCGTGATGCCACGCTCCTGTTCCTGCTCCATCCAGTCCATCGTCGCGTCGCCATGATGCACCTCGCCCAGGCGATGCGTCCGACCGGTGTAGAACAGGACCCGCTCGGTCGTCGTCGTCTTGCCGGCATCGATGTGCGCCATGATGCCGATATTCCGGAGCCGCTCCAGCGGCGTTCGTCTCTCCATCGATCTATCTGTCCCGAATTCCCGTCGTCCCGATCTCCGTCAGCTCGCCGCCGGCCCGTCTCCGCCGATTACCAGCGGTAGTGCGCGAACGCCTTGTTGGCGTCGGCCATGCGGTGAATCTCTTCCTTCTTGCGAACCGCGCCCCCGTCACCCCGCGCCGCGTCGAGGAACTCGCCGGCGAGTCGATCCGCCATCGTCTTGCCCGAGCGCGAGCGCGCGAACTGGACGAGCCAGCGACGCGCGAGCGAGTCCCGGCGGCGGTACGACACCTCCATCGGCACCTGGTATGTCGCACCACCGACGCGCCGACTCCGCACCTCGATGATCGGCTTGACGTTCTGGAGCGCCTGGCGGAACACGTTCATCGCCGGCTGACCGGTCTTCTCCTCCACGCGCCGCATGGCGCCGTAGAAGATCGACTCGGCCAACGATTTCTTCCCGTCGAGCATCAAGACGTTGATGAACTTGGTGACCTCCGTGCTCCCGTATCGGGAGTCGGGGATCACCTCGCGTTTGTCCGCCCGCTGTCTTCGTGGCATCTG
The DNA here is from genome assembly GCA_022360695.1 of Gemmatimonadota bacterium. Lineage (GTDB taxonomy): Bacteria > Gemmatimonadota > Gemmatimonadetes > Palauibacterales > Palauibacteraceae > Palauibacter. The sequence goes on along the minus strand of JAKSCH010000042.1, from coordinate 4,355 downwards.
CTTTCGCTCGACCCTGGTTCACACAGAAAGCCCGGCCACGGACTCCGAGGCCGGGCCTTGATCGCCGACTACGGCGATGTCGATCGGACGGCGTGCCGTCCTGCCCGCTCGAACTTCCGGGGATCCCCGAGCGTTATTTCTTCTTTTTCGAGCCGTACTTCGATCGACCTTGGTTTCTGTCGTCGACGCCCGACGCATCGAGGGTCCCGCGGATGATGTGATATCGCACACCCGGCAGGTCCTTCACACGACCTCCGCGAATGAGCACGATCGAGTGCTCCTGGAGGTTGTGACCCTCGCCGCCGATGTACGCGGTCACCTCGTAGCCGTTCGTCAACCGGACGCGGGCCACCTTGCGAAGCGCCGAATTCGGCTTCTTGGGCGTCGTCGTATACACGCGCGTGCAGACGCCGCGCTTCTGAGGGCTTCCCTCGAGCGCCGGCGACTTGCTCTTTTTCTCGACCTTCTCACGGCCCTTACGGACCAGCTGATTGATGGTCGGCATCCGCGCTCCATCGCTCCCTCTGGCCGCACCGGTCCCGCTGGTGCCGTGCTCCGAGCCCGGCCGTTGAGGGGTGAAAAAAAACGGGGACGGTCCCAACCGCCCCCGCGGTAGCCGCCGACCGGTTGGTCGGCAGACCGTCAAGACTACCGGGGGTGTCGCTGCCTGTCAAGCGCCCGTTTGGCCCCCGTTTACCTCGGTTCCGGGCCTGTCGGCCGGGGGCCGAACCCACCTTCCGGGGGGGAGCGGACGGAGGGTCTCGTTCGTTCGCTCGGGACATCGCCCGCGACCGGCAGGAAAAGGGGCGGCGGGTCCGTCGGGAACGATCTACTCGCTCACCGAACGAGACCCTCCGCCCGCTCCCGAGCCAGGGTTCGAGGACCCGGCCGGTCCGGTCTTCCCATCGGCATCGCGCCCGGCGCAGCCGGGTCGCCGCCGGCAAACCCGCCCGGGCACCATGCCCTCCCCCCTCTTTGTTGGGGGAGTGAACTCGGAGCCCAGGCGACAGCGGCGGATGTACGAGGGGTCTCGTCAGCGAGGACTACGCGCGTCAGCGCGTCCGCAGCCACGAGACCCCTCGTGCATCCGCCGCACCCGGCAGCTCACCGGGCCCGTCGTCGGTCGTCAGCTCTCAGGTCGTAGCCACCTCGACCTCGGCATCGCCTTCGGCAGCCTCCCGAAGATCCGAAAACAGACTCCGCGGACTCTCCTCCAACGGCTCCGTCCGCTTCATCGAATCGATCTCGGCTTGGAGCGCATCGTCCACCAGGAACTCGATGTCCGAGAACCGGTGCGTGCCCGTCCCCGCCGGGACCAGGTGACCGATGATGATGTTCTCCTTGAGCCCACGGAGCTGATCCTTCGCACCGCGCACCGCCGCGTCGGTCAAGACCCGCGTGGTCTCCTGGAACGACGCCGCGCTGATGAACGACTCGGTCGGGAGGCTGGACTTCGTGATCCCGAGCAGGATCGGCTCCGCCCGAGGCGGCTCGCTCTTGGTCTCGAGCGCCTCCCTCGTCGCGTCGCGGAAGTCCATCCGGTCGACGTGCTCGCCCTCGAGGAACTCGGTGTCCCCCGGATCCGTGATCCGGACCTTCTGGAGCATCTGGCGGACGATCACGGCGATGTGCTTGTCGTTGATCCGCACGCCCTGTAGCCGGTAGACCTCCTGGATCTCGTTCAGGAGGTATTCCTGCACGGCTCGAGGACCGCGCACGCGCAGGATGTCGTGCGGGTTGACCGGCCCTTCCGACAATCGGTCGCCCGCACGCACCTGATCCCCCTCGTGCACGCGGAGGTGCTTCCCGACCGGGATCTGGTACACTATCTCCTCATCATCGTCCATCGTGACGATGATCTCGCGCTTCCCGCGCTTGATCCCGCCGAACGACACGCGACCGTCGACCTCGGTGATCGTGGCCGGATCCTTGGGACGTCGAGCCTCGAACAGCTCGGCCACCCGCGGCAGGCCACCCGTGATGTCGCGCGTCTTGTACGCTTCGCGGCTGATCTTGGCGAGCGTCTCACCGGCGTTCACGGCCTGTCCGTCCTGGACGAGCAGCTGCGCGCCGACCGGGACGATGAACTCGCGGAGCTTCTTCCCGCGGCCGTCCACGATCTCGATGAGCGGGTGGAGCTTCTTCTCCCGATCCTCGATGATGACCTGCTGTCGTCGACCGGTCGCCTCGTCGAGCTCTTCGCGGACGGTCTCCTCGGGCACGATGTCGGTGAACTTCATCTTGCCCTTCTTGTCCGCGACGATCGGCTCGGAGTACGGATCCCACCCGAAGAGGAGATCACCCGGCTTCACGTCGTCGCCGTCCTTGACGTGGAGCGTCGCGCCGTACGGAACCGCGAGCCGAGAAAGCACCCGATCGTCGCTGGTTCGCATCAGCAGCTCGCCCTCGCGACTCGTGACGATCGTCTCCTTGTCGGCCGTCTCGACCGTGGTGACGCGCTCGAACCCGATCGTCCCCTCGAGCTTCGAGCGTCGTTGGGTTTGCGCCGCGATACGAGCCGCCGTCCCACCGATGTGGAAGGTTCGCAGCGTGAGCTGCGTCCCGGGCTCGCCGATCGACTGCGCGGCGAGGATCCCGACGGCCTCGCCCGGATCCACCATCTCCATCGTCGCGAGGTTGCGGCCGTAGCACTGCCGGCAGATCCCGCGTCGCGACTCGCACGTCAGTACCGAGCGAATCCGTGCCATCTGAACCCCGCTCTGGTCGATCGCGCGCGCCTTGGCTTCGGTGATCATGTCGCCGGCCGCGACGATGACCTCCTCGTCGATCGGATCGATTACGGCCTCGGCCGCGATGTTGCCGACCACGCGGTCCGACAGCGGCTCGATGATGTCTTCGCCCTCCTTGAGGGCCGTCACGTCGAGACCGAGCACAGTGCCGCAGTCGTCCTCGACGACCGTGACGTCCTGCGCCACGTCCACGAGACGCCGGGTCAGATACCCGGCATCCGCGGTCTTGAGCGCCGTATCGGCCAGACCCTTCCGCGCGCCGTGCGTCGAGATAAAGTACTCGAGCACGCTCAGCCCCTCTCGGAAGTTCGACCGGATCGGGCTCTCGATGATCTCGCCGATGCCACCCGTGAGCTTCTTCTGCGGCTTCGCCATCAGCCCGCGCATCCCCGCGAGCTGCCGGATCTGATCCCGCGAGCCTCGGGCGCCCGAGTCGAACATCATGAAGATCGGGTTGAACCCGTCGCGCGATGTCCCGAGGTTGCCGATCATCGCGTCGGCGACATCGTTGTTCGCGTGGGTCCACGCGTCGATGACCTTGTTGTAGCGCTCACCGAACGAGATCACACCGCGGTGGTACGCCTTCGTGAACCGGTCGACGTCTTCCTGTGCCTCGGCCAGGATGTCCTGCTTGTCCGCCGGGATCTCCATGTCATCCAGCCCGATCGAGATTCCCGCCTGCGTGGCGTGTCGGAACCCGAAGTCCTTGAGCAGATCGAGGAACTCCGTCGTCTCCTCGAGACCGGCCAGACGGAACGACTGGAAGACGAGATCGCCGAGCGATCCCTTCCCCATCGTCTCGTTCACGTAGGGCACGCTGTCCGGCAGGATCGAGTTGAACAGCGCGCGCCCGACGCTGGTCGTGACCCACTGACGCACCAGCTCGCCGTCGTCGTTCGCGACGTTGACGAGCACCCGAATCGGCATGTGGTAGTCGGGCGTCCCGCGCTCGGAGCGCAGGTAGCCGGACTCGAGCGCCATCTCGACCTGCGACGCGTCGGCGAAACGCGGCATGCCCTCGTCGTCCGCGGTCTCATCGAAGCCCGGACGGACCTTGGTCATGTAGTAGCAACCGAGCACCATGTCCTGCGACGGCGAGGCGATCGGACGCCCGCTGGCCGGCTTGAGGATGTTGTTGCTGGACAGCATGAGGATCCGCGCCTCGAGCTGCGACTCGAACGACAGCGGCACGTGCACCGCCATCTGGTCGCCGTCGAAGTCCGCGTTGAACGCGGCACATACGAGCGGGTGGATGCGGATTGCCTTCCCCTCGACCAGGACGGGCTCGAACGCCTGGATCCCGAGCCGGTGGAGCGTGGGCGCCCGGTTGAGCAGCACCGGGTGGTCCTTGATGATGTCCTCGAGCACCTCGTACACGGTCGGGTCGTCGAGCTCGACGAGCTTCTTCGCCCGTTTGACCGTCTCGGCGTGGAGCCGCCGCTCGAGCTCGTGGATGATGAACGGCTTGAAGAGCTCGACCGCCATTGCCTTCGGAAGCCCGCACTGGTGCAGCTTGAGCTCCGGACCGACGACGATGACCGAACGGCCGGAATAGTCGACGCGCTTCCCGAGCAGGTTCTGCCGGAAACGCCCCTGCTTGCCCTT